>JBMFUH010000510.1:0-5494 GCA_049966735.1 Isosphaeraceae bacterium | reverse complement strand
CCGTGCGGGGCGCTCCTGCTTCTGGATCAGGAGCTGGGCTAGTTTCAGTCGAACGCGGCTCGACGGGGCTTCCGTCTCCTTCTCGTAGTCCTGCATGACGGCGATGGCACTTTCCCAGGCATCTTGCTCGAGCAGCCCCTTGATCAGCTCGACCCATTCGCGCGGGGGCGGCCGCCAGCCTTCGATCCGCTCCCTCGACTTCTGGTAAACCCCCAGCGCGGCCTCGATCTCGTCGAATTCCAGATGCCCGCGCAACTCTCGCACGGCCGCGTCGGCTGAGCTTTCATAAGGAACCTTCCCGGCTTTCGGCTTCTCCGATTTCATGCGCGGCTCCTTTCCCGATGAAACAGGCCCGGTGCTGTCGGATCAATGGCTTCCCAGATCAGTGTACAGGAATCGTCGACCGGTCACCGGGGTTCGCGTGCGCCGGGCGTCAACAGAACTCCCAGAGGCGGCTCAATTCGACAAGACCGATTTCTTGACCGTTGGAGTCGCCCGCGAGGTAATCTGGAACGGGATCTCTCGAGGGCCGACGGAGACCTCTGGTGTCCTCCGAGCCCGCCTAGCCTTCACGGCGTCCCCCTGCGGACTCACCAGCATTGATTCCAGATATCCACTCATGAATAGATCGGCGCAAGCTCGATTGTTTATATTGTTGATCATGGGGCTTGCACTGATCGGCTGTGGCCGCTTGGTCGAGTCCGGGAGAGGTCAAACGAAGAATCGAGGAGACGGCGGCGGTTCCGTGCAACCGCGTCCACTCCCCGAGCTGGCCCAGGCCAGGGTCGAGCTGGCCAAGGAGAGAATCAAATACTTTGAGGGTTACAAGTCCGAGAAGGGACTCGTGCGAGTGGACGAGGAAATCTCGAACTGGCGGCGCCGGGTTGCCGAAACCCGGCACGAGCTGGGCGGTGAAAAGTCCGAAGTGCTCGCCGATCTCCGGCAATACCTTGAGTATCGAAAAAACGGGGAAGCGGAAATGCAAGAAAAGCGCCGGCATGGCCTGGCGACGGAGAGCGACGGGCAAGAAGCGCGCTACTGCACCCTCGAGGCCGAAACCTGGCTGGCCCAGGCCCTCCAGTTGTGGGGCCAGTGATCTCAAATTCGGTACGCTGGGACGAAGTGGAACAGCCGCCGTCGGGTAAAGTGATCTGCCTCTTTTCGGTTCCGTGTGGCCCGGTACCGTGCTATACTTGGGCCTGGGAATGACATCATCAGGGGCACAGGTTATGAGCGCGGCGGCACGAACAGGTGACAACGAGGTCACGATCTTGGCTCGCGTCTTCGACGACGAGGATGGCCTACTACCGCGCGACCTGGCTCGGATAATCCTCGACGTGGAGTTTAGCACGCGAGACGAGGCTCGGATGCATGACCTTGCAAAACGGAACCAAGGCGACGCCCTGACGGCCCCCGAGAAGGAGGAGCTGTACGCCTTCGCCAAGGCCGGTACATTGCTCGGCATCCTCAAGTCGAAGGCCCGCCGGACGCTGAAGATCAAACCGAAAAAGCGAATCCTGTCCTGAGTGGCCGATGAACGCGGCATTGGTCCGGCTGGTCTGGCAACGGGCGAGGGATGGCCGCGCATACTGCCGGATGCCCCAGGAGTTTGATCCGACCCCCTTCGAGATCGACAATATCATCTCGGAGAAACATAAAGGCATGACAGTTGAGATAAATATTTGTTGAATGTGCTGTTGTTATAATTCGCTTAATGGTTCGGGCATTGGTGGTCGAGACGTGGTGACGCGAAGGCTGATGCCACTGTTCAACCCACGCCGCCACAAGTGGTCGCGGCATTTCCGGTGGGAGGGGCCGTACCTGGTGGGCCGCACGGCGATCGGTCGCGTCACGGTCGAGATGCTCAAGATCAACGATCCGTTCCGCGTCGGATTCCGCGACGAGTTGATGGCGGAGGGGCTGTTCCCGTCGGCGTGATCGGGGGCAGCCTGCCCGTCGAGGCCTTGTTTGCATGCCTTGAGAGGGCCGAAAAAGACCACCCATCCTTTCGGCCACCAAATGTCCGATCTCAGATTCGGTGCGCAAGGAAGAAGCGAAACGCCCGCCGTCAGGGTAAAGTAAGAGGATCGCTCCCCCGGAGTTCGACGAATCACAACCGTGTTACAGTTTGGAGACCTATCATGAGCAATCGCCGGGCTTTCTTGGGAACCGTGATCGGTGGTGCGACGAGTGTCGCGGTGAGTGGGGCCGCGGGGGGCCCTCCAGGGCTCGGGACGCGTCGTCCAGGTCGGCATGCAGATGAACAGCGGCTCCGGCATCCGGAAGGTCCGCGAACTGGCCAGCTCCGAGCAGATGGGGACGATCACCGCCATCCAGGCGTTTCATTTCCGCAATGCTCCCTACGGCGGCTGGCTCCGCCAGATTCCCGACGATTGCACGGAAGAACACGTGAACTGGCGCGCGTTCGAGGGGGAGACGCGAGCGCGGAAGTTCGATCCCAACCGGTTCATCAACTGGCGGTTCTACTGGGATTACTCCGGCGGCAACGTCTTCGAGAACATGGTCCACCAGGTTGCCTTCTGGCACGCCGCGCTCGGCTTGAGCATCCCCGAGACGGTCACCATGACCGGGGCCAATTACCGATCGCCCAAGATGCAGGTGCCGGACACCATGAACGTGGTCATGAGCCACGCGGAAAAGCTCCTCTTCACCTGGTCGTCGATCTTCGGCAACAACTACTACGGCGAGACGAACGACCTGCTCTTCGGCACCAGGGGAACCATCGTCCATACCGCCTCGGATCAGGTTCGCTATCTTCCTCAAGGCCGGCGGCGCGAGAAGCCCGCCCACGCCGAGACAGAAAACGAGGGCTACCACGAATACACAGATGATCACATAAAGAACTTCTTCGACTGCGTGCGCGGCCGCGAGGAGACCGTCTGCCCGTTCGAGCTGGGCTTCCGCACGGCGATCGCCTGCCAGATGGCCATTGCCTCGTACCGTCGGCAGGCCACGGTCCGCTGGGACGCCGAGACCGAGGAGATCGTCTGAGGCTCATCCAGGAGGCAACGATGATCGGACCAGCGCTGCTTCATTCCGTCAGCTATGCGGGGCTCTGGGGGCAAGCGTTCTTGCCGGTCGAGCAATTCATCGACAAGGCTGCCGCGCTGGGCTATCAGGGCGTGATGCTCATGGCCAAGCGGCCCCATCTCTCGGTGCTCGACTTTGGCTCCAAGGAGCGAGCCCGGTTGCGCGGCCGGCTCGAAAAGAACGGCCTGAACGCGGTCTGCATCGCCGGCTACACGAACTTCACGGCCGACATGGAGCACGGCGACATCCCCCACCGCGAGTTCCAGATCCAGCATGTCACCGAACTGGCGGGCCTGGCCCACGACCTGGGGGGAAACCTCGTCCGGATCTTCACGGGTTACGAGGTCCGCGGCCAGAGCTTCTCCGCTCAGTGGAAGCTGGTGGTCGACGCGATCCGCGAGTGCTCCCGCCGCGCGGCGGATCTTGGCGTGACGATCGGCGTTCAGAACCATCACGACATCGCCGCCAGCACCGAGGCGTTGCTCGCCCTGATTGACGCCGTCGGCGAGCCCAACTGCCGGGCGCTCTACGACGCCTGGGCGCCGGCCTTGCACGGCGATGACCTGGCCGCTTCGGCAACGAGGATGGGGGCGATGACCGTGCACACGACGATCGCCAATTACCAGCCGTTGCGGCGGTTTCACTACGATCCGACGATCGTCAACTATCGCGAGCAGACGGCGTCGCTCTTGGCGGTTCCCATCGACGAGGGCTTCATCGACTACCAGGCGTTCCTGAACGCCCTCGTCACGGGGGGCTGGCGCGGCAGCGTCGCCTACGAGATCTGCTCGCCGACCCGCGACGGCGGCAGCCTGGAGGCGCTCGACCGCTACGCGCGAGGGTTTGTGGAGTTTCTGGATCGGGTCAGAGAGAAGACCATCCGCCGGGAGGATTTTGGATCTGGACGTCCCTTTGACTCCGGAGGAGATAAATGAAGGGACATGGAGGGCCGGCACGATGCTGGGGATCGGGAAATTTCAGTTGTCGCTCAAGACGATCATGATGGTCGTTCTGACCGCCGCGGCCGCCAGCGCGCTCTTCGCCAAGGTGTATCAGCACACCGGCATTCTGGGCGGTTTCTGGGCGGTGGATGCACCAAGTTTGTTTCTCCTGGCCATCCTGCTCACGGCCTTCGCTCTGGGCAACTGGAAGGAGCACAACTCCATACAGATTATGCTCCAGATGACAATCTCCTGCCTGGGCTACCTGGTCTTGATCCAGATCAGCGAGGCCCATTTCGAGCGCGCCACGCGATACTGGTTCCAGCTCGTCTTTTCCCTGACCGTCTGTGTTCCGCTCCTGGCCCGGAGATACGTCAAGGCGAGGGTGCCCCGAGGCCCGCGGCGAGATCGGTTGAAGAAGACGTGCGAGGCGGTCTTCTTCTCGTTCTTGAACATTGTGCTCCTCAGCGGAGGGGCACTCTACCAGGGAGCGGTATACATCCTGGTCACGGCGTTCCTGAAGATCCCTCCCGCGTGAGTGACGCCGGGCATCATCGCCTGATCATCATCACCAGTACTTCCAGTCGCCGGTCGCCAGGACGTGGATGCCCAGGGCCAGGTTGGCGACGGCGTGGCTGATGGCGCAAGCCGAGACGGATTTCGTTTGCCAGAGCAGCCAGGCCCAGAGCAGCCCCGTGCAGAGCGCGGGCAGCCACTCGGGATGTGAGAGCGCGAAGACCACGGAGCTGACGCCCGCGGCCATGGGCGTCACGCGGCCGATCTTGACCTTGAGAAAGTCGGGATCGATCAGCCAGCGGATCAGGAACGACCGCCAGAATAATTCCTCCATCAGCGGAACGAGCAGAACCAGCCCGCAGAGCCGAACCGCGATGAAGGGCCGTTTCCAGCCGGCGGGAAGCGCCCGTGGGTCGAGCCCCGTCCGCGTACCCAGCAGCGCGAACGTGGGATACCAGCCTTCCAGCCCCACCCAGAGCACGTAGACCAAGAGACCCGTGACTACGGCGAGAACGACCGCACCAGGCCGCGGCGCCGGCCTCAGGTCGCGCCAGGTGCCACGGTAATACCAGAGCAGAAGCGCGACGATCAGGACCTTGACCGAATAGACGATCGGATACCACCTCCGGTCGGGAAGATCCGATTCCAGACTTGTCAGCCCCAGGAAAACCAGGATCGGCAGAAGATAGGGCACAACCTCGCGCAGGCCGGACGCCGGTGATGAGGCGGGGGAGTTTGGAGAGGAATCGGCGGACATGGGAAGGACCTTGGTGAGGTTGGGATCGGGACAAAGGGAAGAGGATCTGGAGTAAGAACAAACGAAGGAGTAGGAGTAAGAGTAGGATTATAAATGCAGCTCGTTTTGCTTCCGCGCGGTGGCGGGCTCGCCGGACGGGAGGCCGACGGGTTCGAGCAAAGCCAGGAGATCGGGATCATCCAGTCGGGGGACGATCAGGTCGGCCTGCCCCAGCGCATCGGCGGGGCTG
>JBMFUH010000509.1:0-5495 GCA_049966735.1 Isosphaeraceae bacterium | reverse complement strand
AAACGTGTAATCACTTCCCGCCTTCGTGAGTGCAAGTCCGCTGAACGTGGCCACGCCGCCGGTTGCCGTCACCGAGGTTGGTCCGGCAAGACGGCCCCCGGCCGGGCCGCTGGCCAGATTCATGAGGAGGGTACCATTGAAATCGCTCTGCACGTTGCCCAGCGGGTCGTACACGGTCACGGTGATGCCGAACCCCTGGCCGGCGACCAGGCTTGTGGGGGGCTGGGAGCTCACCACGAGCGTGGACTCGTTCAGAGCAACGGCCACGGCGCTTGTCGTCGCGGGCGACAGGCCATTGTCGCTCAACTGGAGCGTGTAACTGCCGGGGGCGCTCGTGAGGACCAGACCGCTCAAGACGGCCACTCCGCCTGAAGCCGCGACCGAAGTCGTCCCGCCGAGAACCCCCCCGGCCGGGCCGCTGCCCACACTTGCGCTCACGTTGCCGCCAAAGCCGGTGGCGATGTTGCCAAACGCGTCGTAAGCGGTCACGGTGACGCCGAACGCGGAACCGGCGAGGACGCTGGCGGGAGGCTGACTGGTCACGACCAGGAGCGAGGCCGCGGCCGGCGAGACGCTGATGGCCCCGGTCGTCGCCGCTGTCAATCCGCTGCTGCTTAACTGCAAGGTGTAGCCGCTGCCCGCCTGGGTCAGATCAAGTCCGCTGAACGTGGCCACGCCGCCGGTCGCCGCGACCGTGAGCGAGCCGCCCAACTCATCACCGGTTGGATCGGCCGCCAGGCCGACCGTGAGACTTCCATCGAAGCTGGTCACGACATTGCCGAAGCGGTCCTCGACGGTCGCGGTCAGCCCGAAGCCGGTTCCCGCGGTCACATTCGCCGGCGGCTGAGAGGTGACAACGAGCTGCGCCGGGGCGGCGGCTGTCACGCTCAGCGGGCTGCTCGTCGTGGAGATCGATCCCGTGCTGATCCGGATCGTGTAGCCAGTGCCGGCCGTGTCCAGAGTGAGGCCGGAGAAGGTGGCCACTCCGTTCGAGGCCGTCGCGGTGAGTGTGCCGCCGAGCAGACTTCTCGCGGGCCCACCCTGAAGGGTGAGGCTCAGGCTGCCATTGTACGACGTCAACACGCTACCCGCCTGGTTTTCAACCGCGACAGTCAACCCGAAAGGAGTGCCGGCGGTCAGGCTGTCAGGTGGTTGAGCGGTCACCACGAGCTTGCTGGATATCTTGTAAAACGCGAGGTCGGGCACGAGGAGGTTGGCCACGGGAGTGCCCAGGCCGGTGATCTCGTCGTATCCTTGCGTCGCCTGCAAGCCATTGGAGCCGCTGGTGACGTCGTGAAAATCAGCCGACGAGAGCGAGTAGATGGCCGGCAGAGTCTGGCTGGGCCCGTCGAGCGTGGTTGCTCCTGCCGCCACCCGGCCCTGGTTGGCGATGGCAATGAGTGCGGCCCAGCAGGGTGCGGCCAGGCTGGTGCCTCCAAGCTGGACCCAGGGATTGGCGCGGTCGAACGAATCATAGACATCCACGCCGGTGCCCGGGTCGGCGTCGAACGACACGTCGGGTATCGTCCGCATGCCGGTGTTCTGGACCGCTTGCTGGCAGGCCGGCTCGGTCTCGAACTGACTCGCGCCGCCGCCGCTGCCCGACCAGCCGACCTCACTGTTGTAGGAGTTGTCGGCGTTGAGGGTCAGGCTGGTGCCGCCCACGGCCACGACGTTGGGGGAATACGCGGGATACTCGCCAGGCGTTCCACTGTCCCCCGTCGAGGCCACGAAGGTCACCCCCTGGTGGCCGACCGGTGTGACGAGATTCTTGTCGTAAGAGGTCTCGGAGCCGAATTCCGTCGTTCCAAAGCTCATCGAGACCACCGACACCCCCGGCAGGCTGGCAGCCGTCTTCGCGCCCGCGTTCAGCAGGTCGCCCACGCTCGCGGAATTGCACTCGATGAGCACGATATTGGCCTGCGGGGCGATGGCGTGCGCCCATTCCACATCGAGTGCTTCTTCCAGCTCCCAGGAGACGGCGGGGTCTGTGGTGGGATAGTTCGCGCCGCCAAATTCATCGAGCTTGGTGAAGCTGGGCGGGTCGGGAAGGCCAAATTGCTTGTCGAACATCGCCAGGTCGCTGGTCGCGAAGCTCGGGTTGGTGCTGCTCACGAGCCCGGGATCATCGTACGCATCGACAATCGCGATGGTCTGCCCGCTGCCGTCTCCGACGATGGGCCCGAACGTGATCCGATCAACGCCGTAGGCTGTGCGGACCTGCTGGGGTGTGAAGCCGTAAGCGGAAATCGGGGCCGACGACTGGGTCAGCGCGGCGGGCCGGATGGCACAAGGGCCTGCTGTCCCGCTGCTCGGAGTGTTCTCGATCTGGTAGCTTGGATAGAGCAAGATCGACGAACTCGCCTCCGGCGCGATCGACAGCGCCGAGGGGACCTCGCGCACTTCCAGGTCTTCCAGGACGGGACGGCAGGGGCGCTTCCGCCGCGAGCGGCCGGAATCCGCGTGTGAGTGAATAAACATGTGTAATCTCTTGAAGCACGGAGACACGATTCATCCCAGAGAACCCTAGTCCACGATGATGCCTGGGCCCGACGCGGAGGGAGTTGGTGTGGCATCGACGCTCGCGACGATGCAAAAACTCAACAGGAAGGCAATTGCCGATGAATCGGGGATTCACGACATGCGACGCGGCGTCTTGCCGCGTATGGGGCGCTCCGGGCTGGCAGGGAAAGGCGAAGAAGGACCGCCGGCTCCTTTGTTCGTACAATGATGCTCTGGAATCGAAGGACAGCGTGCTTGCTTGATCAGGAGGGCCCCAGTGATGAGTTTTTGCGTGCTCGCGATCGGGATGGTGCTGGCCGGCCAGGTTGCAGGAGGAGCGCCTTCCGGAGCGATCGAGAACCAGCTTCGGGGTGATGATCCCGCGGCAATCGCCCGCGAGGCCCGCCGGCTGGGCGACCCGAAACGCGGGGCCGTGGTTTTTTATCAACCTTCCTTGGCATGCACGAAGTGCCATCTGAGTGAGGGGGGTGCTCCTTCGCTGGGCCCCGACCTCGGCGCGCTGGACAAGAACGCAACCGACACCTATCTTGTTGAGTCGATCCTCGAGCCGTCGAAGGCGATCAAGAAAGGGTACGAGACTGTCACGATCGGCATGGAGGATGGTCGGATCGTCACGGGGCTGTTGGCGGAGGATCGCCCCGACTCGATCGTCCTGCGGGATGTGAGCCAGGACGGCAAATCCGTCACGCTGCTCAAGAGTCAGATCGAAGAGAGACGCGCGGGCGCGGCGTCGATCATGCCCCTGGGCCTGGTCAATCACCTCGCGACGCGCCAGCAGTTTCTCGACCTGGTTCGTTACCTGATGGAGATCGCCGAGAAGGGACCCTCCCGAGCACGCGAACTGAAGCCCGACCTTTCGCTCACATCGCCAATGCCGCTGCCCGAATCGGAGCGCGACATCGATCATGCCGGCCTCATCTCGGGGCTGGACAGCGCGAGTTTCCAGCGGGGGGAGAAGATCTACAACCGCGTCTGTATCAACTGCCATGGCACGAAGGACCGCCTGGGCTCGCTGCCCACGTCGCTCCGCTTCGCCTCGGGAACCTTCAAGAACGGCTCCGATCCCTTCAGCATGTACCGCACGCTCACCCTCGGCTTCGGCCAGATGACGCCCCAGACCTGGATGGTGCCCAGGCAGAAGTACGACGTCATCCACTACATTCGCCAGGCTTATCTCAAGCCGCACAACCCCGGCCAGCTCACGGTCGTCGATCGGGCCTACCTGTCCCGGCTGCCCAGGGGGAAAAGCAAGGGGCCGGAGCCGGTCGAGATTCAGCCCTGGGTGACCATGGATTACGGCCCGTTCCTGAGCGCGACCTACGAGATCAGCAAGGGCGATCTCTCGAACATCGTTTACAAAGGGATTGCCGTCCGGCTCGATCCCGGCCCGGGGGGCGTCTCGCGCGGGCGGGCCTGGGCGGTTTACGATCACGACACGTTGCGCTTCGCCGCCGCCTGGACCGGACAGGGCTTCATCGACTGGAACGGCATCAACTTCAATGGTCAGCACCAGGTGCACCCTCGGCTGGTGGGCCATGTCGAGCTGGCCAATCCGAACGAGCCCGGCTGGGCCGACCCCGGCACCGGCAGTTTCGATTTCGACCCGCGCGACAGAGGGCGCGACGGACGCCCTTACGGGCCGCTGCCGCGCCGCTGGGTCCATTACAAGGGTTTGTACCGGCACGGCGACCGGATCATTCTCTCCTACACCGTCGGCCAGGCCGAGGTGCTGGACACGGCCGGGCTTGAAGCCGGTTTTGCCTGGAAAGAACTCCCCGTCTTCTCGCGCACGTTGAACATCGGCAAGTCGCCGCACGACTTGCGCGTGCGCGTGGCGCCGGTTGATCCCAGGCTGACCGTCGCGCTGGCGGGACCGGAAGGAAGCTCCGCCCGATTGCACACTCATCACGGCTTCAGGTTCCTGAACATCCCGGCCGCGGCGACACCGCTGGCCGTCAAGCTGCTCTTCTCCAGGGACGTTCCGGCCGCCTCACTCAAGAAGTACGCGCGGTCCGCGCCCGGGGCCGAGAATCTCCGGCCGCTCACGAAAGGAGGGCCGTCGCGCTGGCCCGAACGGTTGCCGGCCCGGGCGGAAATTGGCCGCGACGACGGCGCCTTCGCGGTGGATGTGCTGAAGGTTCCCGAAAGCAATCCGTGGCTTTGCCAGATGCGTTTGGCCGGCTTCGATTTTCTGGCCGACGGCCGTCGCGCGGCGGTTTGCACCTGGGACGGCGACGTCTGGAACGTTGACGGGGTGGATCGGCCCGAAAAAGGGCTGGTCTGGCGGCGGATCGCCTCGGGGCTCTTCCAGCCGCTGGGCCTGAAGATCGTGGACGACGTGATCTATGTTTGCTGCCGCGATCAGATCGTCCGACTCCACGACCTGAACGGAGACGGGGAAATCGACTTTTATGAGAACTTCAATAATGACCATCAGGTCACCGATCATTTCCACGAATTCGCCATGGACTTACAGACCGACGCGGAGGGGAACTTCTACTACGCCAAGGCCGCCCGCCATGGCCTGCCCGCGCTCGTGCCGCATCATGGCACGTTGCTCAAGGTGAGCGAGGACGGCAGCCGCACCGAGATCCTGGCGACCGGATTCCGCGCGCCCAACGGAGTTTGCCTCAACCTCGACGGCACGTTTTTTCTCTCCGATCAGGAGGGCTTCTGGACGCCCAAGAACCGGATCAACCTGGTCAAGAAGGGAGGATTTTATGGAAATATGTGGGGTTATACGCAGGTCACCGACCCCGCCGACTCGGCCATGGAGCAGCCCGTCTGCTGGCTGACCAACGCCTTCGATCGCTCACCGGCTCAGTTGCTCTGGATGACCTCGAAGAACCCGGCCTGGAAGCGCCTCTCCGGCGCCTTGCTTTGCACTTCCTACGGCTACGGCAAGATCTTCGTCGTCCCGCACGAAGTGGTGCAGGGGCAGATGCAAGGGGGCGAATGCGCCCTGCCCATTC
>JBMFUH010000508.1:0-5507 GCA_049966735.1 Isosphaeraceae bacterium | reverse complement strand
GATCAAGATGTAATCAAGTGCTTCATCAGGTGCCTCGCCACCGCCCCCGAAGCCGCCAATGTCGCTTCCCTCGGCCGGTTGGCCGCGATTGCTCTCGGCTGGTGGTTGGCTGGCGGGCCAAGGTGGTTGCACTGTTGACGTCCCCCGCGTCATTCCTTTCATCATCGTCCCGCTCATGGCTGCCATCCCCCCCGCGCCGCGGGGCGCGGCCAAGCTGGGCGGAGCCTCAGGGGACCTGGCTTCCTCCGCTTTCTCAAGCCGTTCCGCCTGCTGGAGGTATCTTGCGAGCAGCAGCGTGGCTGATTCTGGAACCTTCCCTTCGTCGCTGAGCCCCTTGAGCCCGGCCAGCAGGGTTCCGATCCGGTTGCGGTGACCGGCAACGGCCATCCGGCGCTCCTGGTCGTTCCTGGCCTCGAGGCGCTGGGCTTCCATCAGATTGAGGGACCAGTTGTAGTATTGGGCGGGATCGACGAGCACGCCCTCCTCCCCACTCAGGTAGCTCTTCTCGAGGTTGGCCAGCGTCTTGAGGGCTGCCTGGATATCGGCCTTCAGCGAAAACGGTTTGGGACCGGCCGCTTCCGGGGCGCCGGCCGCGGATTTCCCCGCGAGAAATGGCTTCGTGGCGGCAGCGGGCTTCGTGGCCGGCGTCGGTTCCGATGCCGGCCGCTGCGCTCCCCCACGCTGGTAGGCCAAGGTTAACGTCCCCGTGGTGAGAAGGCCGGACGCAACAAGGGCCGGAAAGGCGAGCGATTTGAGCTGAGACAGGACCATGGTGTGGATGACTCCTTCGGTGAGCGAGGTAACGGAAAGTGAGACGGCCGAGGAGGCGGTCAGCGCGAGGCCGCCTCTCGCGAGGATCGCCAGCGCGGCCTTGACTGTCGACTGCGTCAGCGAAAAAGGGACGGCGGCACGGAGATCGGCACTCGACGCGAAGGCCAGAAGTGCCGCGGACGAGACCGTCACCCCGCGGCGGGAGAGACGCGTGCGCAGCAGGTCACGCGCCCGGGAAAGGCGTCCTTTCACGGTGCCGACCGGCCAGCCCAGCCGCGCTGCCGCCTGGTTATGCGTCAATCCCTCGAAGGAACACAGGACGATCGGCTCGCGGTACTTTTGCGGCAGCCGGTTCACCTCTTCCAGAAGAATTGGGCGCTCATCCGCCTGGAGGACGGCCGCGGGACCGGCCTGGCCGGCATCGGTCCGGCCGTTGCCGGCGCGGGCGTCGATATCGGCGTCCAGAACCATCCGCGACTGCCGGCGCACTCTCAGCGCTCGCGCCCGCAGCGCCACGCGGGTGGCCACGCCATACAACCAGTTGCCCAGCAACTCCTTCCGTCTCAGGCTGCCTGCTTTCCGGACCAGGACCAGAAAAGTGGCCTGGAAGGCATCGTCGACGTCGTGGGAGTCGCGGAGGAACTGGCGGCAAACGCCCAGGACCATCGGCCCGTGCCGCTCCACCAGGACCTCGAACGCCGACTCGTCGCGCGAGGCGTGAAATCGATCCAGAAGCTGCCCTTCGGAGAGCCCCGACAGCGAGCCCTCGTTGAAGAGCCGCTCCAGGTGGTGTGCCACGCCGCCCCCGACGATCCGCCGGATCGAGCCCATACGCGACCTTCCCTTCACCCGAGCGACTGCCTGCGCGGTCGCGCCCAGCGCGCTGCCGACAATAAGGTACTGCACCCTCAAGACCGCCAGGATACAGCTTTTTCAAGAAATCCTACGCAGGCCGTCCCCGCGCACGATGGTGGTCTTCCGGGCCGAGAATTCTTGAGCCACGGATGAACACGGCTGAAACACGGATCGAAACGAGGAGCGGAGCTGGCAGCGCCGGGGTCGGCTGCAACCTCGCGGCCTGAGTCTCGGAATCCCATCCGTGTTCATCCGTGTTCACCCGTGGCCCGTTCCGCTCTGAGTGGGTTTGTCGGGTCAAGGGCCGAGGTGTTCTTCCGGGGCAGATAAAGTATCGGGAACCGAAGATAGGGGATTTTGCTCAACTCGGCCCTGGGCAAACCCCGCAAAATGGGGTGGATGTACCGTAAACTGTTGGTAGCGGGTTTCTTTCCTTGCTTCCAAGTTGTGGCAACGCCGGTGCGCCCGGACTGACCTTGCCACCGGGCCGACCGGAGGTCTCCGGCGGTGGAGTGTATCGCGTGGAACGGAATGAATTCCGTTCTACTCTTCTCGCCGTCCGGCACCCCGGCGCGACCGGAGGCGCCAGCGCGGGGTCGGAGACCCGCGCCGAACGCAGAGTCCACGGCTGGAGAGAACTTTGCCGGTTGTGTTGATGGGAGGAATCGCGAGGGATCGACGCTCGCGAGGGAGGGCATGTCACAGAATGTCACACTTATCGCGGTACGCCAGGCTTCCTGGGCTGATTGACAAAACGAACCCGACCGCCGCGTTGGACAAGAGAGGCATTCCGACAAAACAAACCCAACCGCCGGGTCGGAGAGGGGGCGTTTTGACAAAACGAACCCAACACGGTCTGGTTGAGACGAATAACTGGATTGGAAGACCAGGAGATTGGCACGAGAGTACATGCGATGGTGCTTGGAAGCTCGCTTCAGTGCGTCTTGCTGTTCGATGACACTCGGGTAACGACCCGCGATCAGGCGATCGAATCCATGCTTGCTCGGCTGGCCGCGGATGGGTTTGTTCCGTCTCAACTTGTGGACGAGCTGCAAGATTCCATCGCCCGCCGCGAGGAGCTGGGGCCGACGGGCATCGGCGAAGGCGTGGCCATTCCCCACGCCTGGCACCGCGGCCTGGAACGAATGGCGTCGGCCCTCGCCGTCTCCCGCCAGGGTCTGGAGTATCCCAGCCTGGACGGCCAGCCCGTACATATCGTCCTCCTCGTGCTCACGCCCCCGAGCGCGGAGTTCGAGCCGGCGAAGGGAAAACTCCTTGATCGCTGGCTCCGCCACCTGCGGGAGCCGGCGTTTCGAGCCAGCCTCACGATGGCCGCCAATGAACAGGAACTTCACGCCACGATCCACGCGGTGGAACAAACCCAAATCTGAGATGCGATGATGAGTGTATTGAATCAAGGCGCGCCAAGCATGAATGCGTTGCTCGGGAGTTGGGATCGTTGAGAGGCGAGTCAGCTTGGTGATCCCGGTTGTGGCACGTAAGATGAAGGTGGAGCGATTATGAGGGATCAAGAAACGCCGCGATCGCGATGGCAGGAGAACAGGTCGATGGGACAGACTCATACCGCACATGCAGTCACCGTTGCGCTCACCATGGCTCTGGCACTCATTCTCCTGAGCGGCCGGCTGGGCCTGCTCCCACAGCCACGGCCGGTTCCGAGCGGTGGCGAGGCCCGGGAGGCGGTGCCGGAGGGTATCGCCCTTGCACCGATCCCCCTGTCGCAAATACCTGACCAGCCAGCACTTCCGACTCCAGTCGACACGGACAAGACCCCCGAGCCTCCGGAGGACGTGCTCAAGGACCTCGATCCCGAGGAGCGGCAGAACGTGCTGGTCTACGCCCGGTTGAACAAGAGCGTCGTCAACATCACCACCGAGTCGGAGGGGCTGGGCTTCTTCGGCGACGAGACCTCGACCGGGACGGGCTCGGGTTTCGTGATCGACAAGGAAGGCCGTGTGTTGACCAATTTTCACGTGATCCAGGGGGCCGACACGGTGCGGGTCACGCTTTTCGACGGCTCGGCGCATGCGGCCAAAGTCATCGGCCAGGACCCTTCCACGGACGTGGCCGTGCTGCTGATCAAGGTCTCCGCGAGCAAGCTGTTCCCGGTGACGTTCGGCGATTCGTCGCGCGTGCTGGTCGGCCAGAAGGTCCTGGCCCTGGGCAACCCGTTCGGCCTGGAGCGGACGCTCACCAAGGGGATCGTCAGCAGCCTGGATCGCTCGCTCCGGGCCAAGAACGGACGGATGATCAAAGGAATCATCCAGACCGACGCGGCGATCAACCCGGGCAATTCCGGCGGTCCGCTCCTGAATTCAAAGGGGCAGGTCATCGGCATGAACACGGCCATTCTCAGCCAGGTTGGCCAGTCGGCGGGGATCAGCTTCGCCGTGCCGATCAACTCGATCACGCGCATCCTCAAGCCGCTGATCGAGAACGGCCACGTCGTCCGGGCTGACCTGGGCATCACCAAGGTCTACGGCACCGGTGAGGGCCTGCTGGTGCTCTCGCTGGTACGCGGGGGGCCGGCCGAGCGGGCCGGCATCCAGGGCGTTCGAATCAGGGAAGAGCCGCTCGGCATGGGTTTCGCGCGGCAGTACGTCGATACCGACGCGGCCGATCTGATCGTCGCCATCGAACACCACCGGGTGAAGACGGTTGACGACCTCTTGACGGAGGTCGAGAAACACCGGCCGGGGGAGACCATTCGGATCACCGTCATCCGCGACGGCCAACCGACGGACATCCGGGTCCGGCTGGGACAGTCGTGAACGACCTTGAGGAACAACCCATGCGCTGGCAAAACGAGGAGCAAAGTGAGAACGTCGAGGACCGCCGAGGGATGTCGCCCGGCCCTTTGGCGATCGGCGGCGGGATTGGCACCGTCGTGATCGTTCTCCTGGTGAGCCTCATCACCGGGGCCGACCCCCGTGCCCTGCTCCAGCAAGTCGCCAGGGTGCAGCCACCCGCGCGGCAAAGGCAAGCCGGGCCGGTGAACGCGCGCCCCGAGGAAGAAAGGCAGGCGAAGCTCGTGGGAGCCACGCTGCACATGACCGAGGACGTCTGGTCGGACATTTTCGCCCAGGCCGGCAAGAGGTATGAGAAACCGAAACTCGTCCTGTTCCGCCACCAGGTGCAAACCGAGGGCTGCGGGTTTGCCGACACCGCGGTCGGTCCCTTCTACTGTCCGGGAGATCACAAGGTTTACATCGACCTGGCCTTTTACGAGGAGCTGGCCCGCCGGTTCAAGGCGCCCGGCGAGTTCGCCCAGGCCTACGTGATCGCCCACGAGGTTGGCCACCACGTCCAGAACCTGCTGGGCATCAGCGAGAGGGTTTCGTCGCTCCAGCGGCGCGCCAACCGGATCGAGGCAAACCAGCTCTCGGTCAGGCTCGAGCTCCAGGCCGACTACCTCGCCGGGGTCTGGGCGAATCACGCCGAGAAGATGAAGCATATCCTGGAGGAGGGGGACATCGAGGCCGCGCTCAATGCCGCGGCCCGGATCGGCGACGACGCGCTCCAGAAGCAGGCGCGAGGGTACGTCGTGCCCGACTCGTTCACGCACGGAACCTCTGCCCAGCGGGTCAAATGGTTCCGCAAAGGGCTGGTCTCGGGCGACATCAATGGTGGAGACACGTTCAGAGCCGGGGACGATCTGTGAGCGAAGTGTGGTGGGCCTCATTTCGTTCGGCCCACCCTACGGCCGCCGGCCGGCTCGCCAAGGTCATCGCGATCGTCAAGGACGGTCGCTCGGTACGGCCGGAGTGTCGCGACGAATTGCCGCATCCGGAATGACCGGCACAACCGCGCTTGGTCGTACAACGCGCGGGGGGTGAACATGCGGGGCGATCGGTCGTCCG
>JBMFUH010000507.1:0-5520 GCA_049966735.1 Isosphaeraceae bacterium | reverse complement strand
GATCGCGATCCAGGAAACGAAAAGACTGCCGACCATGAAGCCTCGGCGATTCGTCTCGCCCGCCGCGGCCGCGGCGGGCGCCACGGCTTCCTTGGAGGGCTTGGGCAAGGCGGACTGGGGCTTGGCAGGGGCAGTTTTGGCCGGTGCCGCGGTTTTGGCCGGTGCCGCCGGGGCGGCTTTGGCGGAGATTTCCTTGGCCTTCTTGGCGCCTACCTGGCGCAGGGCCTCGGCCAGGTCGCGAGGATCGGTGATCTTGTCGAGCGGGGGCAGGGGCCTTGCGGCGCCGGCAGCTTTGGCGGCGGGGGCGACCGTGGTTTTGGCCGCGGCCGGCTTGGCCGGTCCGCCCGCCGCCGTGGCCGGGGCAGCGCCACGGGCCGCGGCCAGTTTCTCCGCGAGGGTCAACGGTCGGCCCAGGGGCTTGGCCGGCGGGGGAACCGGTGCGGCCTTGGGCGCCGCCGCCGGTGCCGGGGCTTCAGCCTCGGCAGGCGCCGACACGGCCTCGGGGGCCTTGGGTGCCGCCGCTGCCGCTGGAGCCGCGATGGCTGCTCCGCCGGCCCGAGCCGCCGCGAGCTTTTCTTTCAATGTTAATGGTCGCCCCAGAGTCGCGGGCGTGGGGACATTGGCCGGAGGAGTCGCGGGACGAGACGGCGGCGCCGGCGCGGGCTCGGCGGCACTGGCCGCGACCTCGGTGACCTCTGCCGGGGCAGGCTCTGGAGCGGGCTTCGGCGCTGACTCGGCTTTGGGTTGCGCCGGGCCTCCCTTACGGGCTGCTTCAAGGATCTCTTGCACACTCGGTCGTTTTGCCATCGCTAGAGTCCCAGCCTCCGAATTACCTTCCCGGAGACAACACCAGATCGCCTTCCCGGAAAAGCGGAACCGGACCTTCAAGGTAAGAATCTCTGTTCCACGAGATCCCGGTAGCAAACCTGATGCCACACCTCAGAAAACCTGGTTAATAGCCGTATCCCGTAGATTTGCAATGAGTTGAAAGTCTTACGTGCAACCGGTGTCTGTTCGCCGTTCCCAGTATCGGGAAAGAAGCCCCGATCGGCTTCTCAGTTCCTGGAATGATCCAGACTTCGTCTTTTCATCGGGGCGAAGATCATCTGACGCGTTTGACCGCCCCCCGATCACTTGCAGTTCGGGCGGGGCGGTGGTCGCGTGATATGAGAGTAGCAGGAGGACTCGCCGCGAGCAACATCCTGCTCCTCCGGCCGCCTGCTGTAGGACGGACATTCTTGCCCGTCCCGGTCGGACAGGAATGTCCGACCGACTGCATCGCTCGACTTGTGGCAATCCCACCGCGCCGGGAGCCCTCCCGAGACGTGTGCCCCGGTGTCGCTCGAGGTTTTCCCTGATTTTCAGACCGTGTCGAAAACCTCGAGCGTGCTGGAGATCTCGTGGAGCCGCTCGGTGAGGTACGAGCGGATCTCCTCATTGGTGGAGAGCTGGAGCACGTGGTGAGCAAACCGCTCGGCCTGGGCGGTCGTGACGCTGGCGAGCAGGTTCTTCACGGTCGGGACGAAGGCCGGGCTCATGCTGAACCGCCGCAGCCCCATGCCGAAAAGCACCAGTGCGCTGCGAGGTTGACCGGCCATCTCGCCACAGAGAGTCACCCCGGTTCCGGTCCGAGAGCAGGCGTCGAGAATCATCTGGAGCACTCGGAAAATCGACGGGCTCAACGGCTCGCACAGGTGCGCCACCTTGGGATTGTCACGATCGGCGGCCACCAGGTACTGGATCAGGTCGTTGGAGCCGATCGAGATGAAGTCGGTCTCGCGGAGCAGGGCGTCGACGCAGAAGGCGGCAGCAGGAACCTCGACCATCACCCCCACCTTCACGTCCTCGCCGAAGAGGATTCCCTCGCGTTGCAAATTGCCGCGCGTGTCCTTGACCATCTTGTTGATCTCGCGCAGCTCTTCCAGAGTGGTGACCATCGGGAAAAGCATGGAGACCTTGCCAAACCGCCCGGCACGGAGGATGGCCCGGATCTGGGTGATGAGCAGCTTGGGGTTTTCAAAGAAGATGCGAATCGATCGCCAGCCCATGAACGGGTTGGGCTCGCTCCGCCGGCCCAGGTAGGGGACCGTCTTGTCCCCGCCCAGGTCGAGGGTGCGGATCGTCACGGTCTGGTTGGGAGAGTTCAAGACGATCTGGCGATAGTATTCGTATTGCTCTTCCTCCCCAGGGACGTCGGGGTGAGTCAGGAAGAGATACTCGGTGCGGAAGAGGCCCACTCCCGTTGCTCCCACCGTGGATGCCGAGTACGCGTCGGAAAGATTGTTGATGTTGGCCAAGAGCTCGATCCGGGTCCCGTCGAGGCTCTGCGCCGGCTCATCCCGGTTGGCAATCAGGCTGTCTTTGAGATGGAAGAACTCACGCTGGAGCTTGCGGTACGCCTGCGTCGCTTCCCGCTCGGGCCGGACGATCACAACGCCTTCCCGACCGTCGACGACCATCAGATCGCCGCTGGCGGTGTCGTTCATGATACCCTCCACCCCGGCGACCGCGGGAATTCCCCGGCTCCGCGCCAGGATGGCGGCGTGGCTGGTCGTGCCGCCGATTTCGGTGACGATGCCGGCGATGGGCAGGTCTCCCAGGCTCATGGTCTGGCTGGGCAGGATCTCGTGGGCCACCAGGATGACCGGCTCCTCGCCGTCTCTCGTATCCACCGCGCCGTTCGAGGTGGGTTCCTTCTTCCGCGAGAGGTGCGACCCGACCCTGGAGATGACGTCGCGGACGTCGTTGAGCCGCTCCCGGAAGTAGTCTTGCTCGATGCGGGCGAACTGGGCGGCGTAGGTCTGCATCACGAGCTGAAGGGCCGAAAGCGCCGTCAGATTCTGTTCTTCGATCCGCCTGTGCACCCGGGACAGCAACTCCGGATCGTTGAGAATCTGGAGATGCGTCTGGAAAATCTCGGCCTGGGACGAGCCCATCTCCTGATTGACCCGACAGACCAGGCTCTCCAGCTCGACGGCAGCCTCGTCCACGGCATGATCAAAGAAAGCGATTTCGGCGGGCACGTCCGCCGGGCTCTCCAGGACCTTCGGTTCGCTCGATCCGAGGACCGATTCCACGCGGTAAGCCACGCCCACAACCACGCCAGGACTGACTGCGATGCCCTTGTGCATGTTCAACCTAATCGTGGAAGTTGCCCGTCGACCAAACGCCCCCGCACCGGGAAATCTGTCCGAAAACTTGCCCGGAGCGATTCTATTTCAGCGCATACGGTGGGTCGGATCAACCCCGATTCATCCCGAGGATGACGGAAACATCTCCTAGACTAAAACCTGGGAATCGCGGCGTCTACCTCGGATCAGCACGAGTGAACGGCGCGAACGGCGCCTGGGGTGTGGGAGAGATCAACTCCAGAGGCGATCGTTGGACCACCTTTGATTCCATTCATCAGTGGGTGCGAAGTAGCGTCCGCCGGGAACCAGATGCGCCCGCACGACTTCCTCGTTCAGTTCAACACCCAATCCGGGGCGGTCGGGAACCCGCGCAAAGCCCGACTTGACCAGCGGTTTCTCGGGCCCGCTAACCAGGTCGTCCCACCAGGGGACCTCGACGCCATGGTGCTCGAGCGCGATGACGTTCTGGGTAGCCGCCGCGCAGTGGACGTTGGCCATGAACGAGATGGGGGTGCCCGCGAAATGCATCGCCATGCCGACGCCCCGCTCCTCGGCGTAATCGCCGATCTTCTTGGTCTCGAGAATCCCTCCCGCCGTGGCCAGGTCGGGATGGATGTAATCCACGGCATGGGCGTCGATCAGCTTGATGAAGCCTTCCTTGAGGTAGATATCCTCGCCCGTGAGCGTCGGCACATCGATCGCGCTCGTGACCTGTTTCCAGAGCTCGGTGTACTGCCAGGGAACCAGGTCTTCGAGCCAGGCAAGCTGGTAGGGAGTAAGCGCCTTGCCCAGTCGAATGGCATCATTGACGGGAAAGTGCCCGAAGTGGTCGGCGGCCAGCGGAACCTCGTAGCCGACCACCTCCCTCGCCGCCGCCACGTACTCGACCAGTCGGCCGATGGCCTTGTCGGTAAGCTGGATCGCGGTGAAGGGATGCGGGACGGACCAGTCGCGCGACCAGTTGAAGCCGAGCGGGGCGGTGATCAGTCCGCGCTCCCGTCCCAGGAGATCGATGCCCAGGTCCATCTTGAGAAACGTGTATCCCATCTCGACCCGGTCCTTCAACCTCCGCGCGTACTCCGACTTGTCGCGGGAGATCGCCGTGTCGGCGTAAAGCCGGATCCGCTCCCGGTAACGGCCGCCGAGCATCTGGTGGACCGGGACCCCGAACGCCTTGCCGGCCAGGTCCCAGAGCGCCATCTCCACGCCGCTGACGCCGCCTCCCTGCCGGCCGTGATGGCCAAACTGCTTCACTTTCTTGAAGATTCGCTCAACATTGCATGGATTCTCGCCCAGCAGCCGGCTTTTGAGCATCAGGGCGTAATGGGGGCTGCCGCCGTCGCGCACCTCGCCCAGGCCGCTCAAGCCCTGGTTCGTGTCGATCCGGATGATCGGCACCCGGAACGGAGCCCCGCGGACCAGCGCGATCCGCAGGTCCTTGATCCGCAGGTCCGAGGGTTTCGAGTTGCGGTTCACGTTCTGAGAGGCGAAGGCAACCTGCTCCTCGATCGGACAGCCGCCCAGCGCGGCCAGCGAAAGGCCGCCCAGACCGGCTCTCTTGAGCATCTCCCGGCGGGAGAGGGCGACGTCGGCCGATGGAGAATGCAGAGAATCGCGCACGGGCTTGGTCATGGCGCTATACTCTCAGGATCGAGAAACGGGTCCTCAGTCGCGTGGAAGAGACAAGGACGGGGGGAGGGCCCAATCACCGGGCTATCCGATGATTGTCGGCCCGGGAGAGGGTGATCGCAAGACCCCGGTTCGCTTTCGGGAGGGCAAAACTTCTGCTGGGCCCGTCTTCCCCGCAGCTCGCCGGGAGGCTCGCTCTCCCGTTGTGAAACTCGCACCGGAGACTGCGGAAAGTGTAATGCCCGTTAGGGGATGTCGCGCTCCAGCAGGTATCGCATGTCCGTATACCTGTCCCAGATTCGCCGCCAACGGTCGTCGA
The DNA here is from genome assembly GCA_049966735.1 of Isosphaeraceae bacterium. Lineage (GTDB taxonomy): Bacteria > Planctomycetota > Planctomycetia > Isosphaerales > Isosphaeraceae > Aquisphaera. The sequence continues at coordinate 441 of JBMFUH010000507.1, read as the reverse complement.
AGCACAGTCCCAGGCTCTCGGCGACATTCAACCTGGCGCTGAAAGCGCCGGTTTGCAGGCCATTCGCGCTGGAGACTCGTTCCAGCCGGGCCGCCGCGGCGCGAGGGTCGAAGGTCGACTAGCTCTCAAACGCCATCGATAAGAGCCCCAGTTCCTCGTCTTCGGCTGCTTCGAGCATGGTTCGCATCGGTTCAAACACCAGCGCGGCCACGTCGCGGTCGTACCAGGCCAGCAGTTCGGCGAGATGAGCGGGCCTGAGGCTGACGGACTGGCGCGGATCTCCGGTAGGCAGACGCAGGGCAACGGTCCGCCAGAAAAGCTCGGGCACGAGCGCCGGATCGATCTGCTCAACCAGGGGCAGCACGATCCAGTAAGTCTGGAAGTAATTCGACACTTCTCGCCCAACACCACCGGAATTTCACGCGACTCGACGCGGTTGCA
>JBMFUH010000506.1:0-5521 GCA_049966735.1 Isosphaeraceae bacterium | reverse complement strand
ATTTCGGTCCCTGGTCGAGCGCCCCGGCTTCGCTGCTGTGCGTAACATCTTCTTATCCTCCAACTCCGATTGCCGCCCCGCATCAGGCTTTGTGAGCGATAGTCCCTACCGGCACTCTGGAAACAGTACGGCCGACTCACGGTTGTGGATTTTTCTTGGTCTGACCCACACGTCGGTAGAGCCGGACGCGAGCGAACGATCGGCTTCGGTATTCCGACCGTTCCGGTATCCTCAGCTCCTCTCGATCACTCGGTCGTCATCCCGTCGAAGAACCGCAGGCTCACCATCGCCGCGGAATGCAATTCGACCCGGGGAAGCTCCTCGAGAGCCCCTCTCTAGATCCAGGCTGCATCGGCGCGAAATCCTGGCGCGGTTTTCGGGATTTCTTTTGAAAATTCCCCGCCCGTCGGCACGGAAGGGCAGGTGCTCGCGTTGTTACTTCATGTGAGGAGGCACGTTGCGCCGCGTGTTCGGGAAAGCCCGCCGAGCGACTGGATGGCCCCCCCGGCAAGAAAACGACGTGGCGAGAGACCATCGTCACGGCGACTTAGTCGACGTTGCTTGCCGGTTCGCACACAGGGATATGTTTGCGACGGCGTAGACGGCGTCCAGGAAGGCGATGGCGAGGTAGAACAGGGTAAGGCTCATGCTCCGCATGAGTGGGTCGGTCTCGGAAGTGAACTTCTCGGCGCCGAAGGTGTAGACGCCCAGGAGGTTGATCATGTTGATCGACATGAAGAGGGCGGAATGGCCCAGGCCGGCCCGGATGGCCCAGGGCCGGCGGCGCATCGCGCGCCAGCCCAGGAAGATCATGGGCAGATACCCAAGGATGATGAAGTGACAAACGTGGACCACGATCGCCCCGGGCGAGGGCACGTCGATCCATCCCAGCGACAGGCAGGTCACGCCAATCGCCGCCCACAAGGTGAAGAGCACGCCCAGGACCACCGCGTATCGGCCCGCCTCGCTCTGCCGCGATGGGTGGCGGCACCAGAGCCATGCGCGGTGGCGCCAGTTGCTGGGTCGGGCCTCGATGGGCTCGCCACTCAACCACCGATTCAGGTCGCTGGCCAGGTCGCGGACGCCGGCATAGCGCGCGCCGGGGTCCTTCTCCAGGCATTTCAGGCAGATCGTCTGGAGATCGACATCGATCCGCGGGTTGAACTGCCGGGGCGGCTCCGGCGGCTGCTCCTTGACCTTCTCGATCAGCTCCCAGACCGAGTCGGCCTGGAACGGAGCGCGGCCCGTCAGCAGGGCGTAAAGAACCGCCCCCAGTCCGTAGACGTCGGTCGCCGTGGTCACTGCCCCCTTCCTGCCCAGCGTGACCTCAGGCGCGAAGTAGGGAGGGGTGCCGACGAGCGCGCCTGTCGCCGTCAGATCGACCGTGGCATCCAGCCGCTTGGCCAGGCCGAAGTCGGCGATCATCGGCTCGCCGCACGCGTCCAGGAGGATGTTCGAGGGTTTCAAGTCGCGGTGCAGAATCCCCCGGCGATGGGCGTGGAGCATCGCGCCGGCCAGGGTGGCGACGACCCGCGCGGCAGCTCGCGGATCGGATCGATACCGGTCCAGATGGGCGGCCAGGGTCCCCCCCTCCAGCAGCTTCATGCTGAAATAGTGATAGCCGCCATGCTCGCCGACCTCATAGATGGGCACGATGTTGGGATGATCCAGATCGGTAATCGTCTCTGCCTCGGCCTGGAATCGCCGGATGTCTGCTAGGCTGGCGAACTCGCCCGAGCGGATCATCTTGAGCGCCACCGGCCGGTTGAGGCTGACCTGTCGGGCCTTGTAAACGACCCCCATGCCGCCGATGGCCAGCTCCTGGAGCAGCTCGTAGTCGCCAAACCGGCGCACACCGTCCACGATCCGCCCTGGTTCGACCAGGCTGGGGAGAAACGGGCTGTCATCGTGAAGAGTTCCGAGGTCCTCGTCCCCAAGGGAGTTTCCGTCAGCCGATCGCGGCGGCCTGGCGACCTGGTGGAGCAATTCCTCCTCGAGAAAGTAGCGCATCAGCTCGGCCTGGAGCTCCGGATGTTCCTGGATGAGGGTCCGGAGCTCCGGGGCGTGGCCGTCCTCGGTCGCCTGGTAGAATGCGGCAATCACTTCACACAGGCGGCGTTCACGGGAGGTGAGATCATCAAGGTTGGGCGTCATCGGCGATCGCCTTGGTTCAGTCCGCGGAGTTGAGCAATTCACGCAAAGCCTTCATCCCGCGATAGATCAGCCCGGTGACAGACAGGAGGCTGCGGCCCATGATCCGACTCACTTCAGGCACCGGAAGTCCCTGGAGGTGGTGCATCTCCAAGGCGGTCCTTTGGTCTTCGGGAAGGCACGCAAGCGCATCCGCCAGCAAGACGGCCTGCTCACGCTTGATCGCGCAGGTGCTGGGTGAGTCGCGCAACTCGCCCCGGGCGCGGGCCACAAAGCGGCCGGAGCGATCGAGCAGTTCATCGAGTGACACCCGGTGTTTTCGCCCTCGCTTCAGGCGATCGTGATACTCGGCCTGCTGGCTCACATTGTGAACCAGAATCCGCCGCAGCCACCCAGCCAGCTCGGATTCTCCAGCCCCGCGAAACTTCGGCAGATCGCGGTGCGCTTCCAGGAAGGTCTGTTGCACGAGGTCAGAGGCGTCAAGGTTGACGCGCAACGTCACGCCGATTAATCCGCGGGCAAGGAATCCGAGGTAGTTGCGATAACGATCCAGGAGCAGACCGAGTGATTCGGTATCGCCACAACGCGCCTGTTCAAGCAAAACCTCCAGATCAGCGCCGCTTCGCGTTGGGGTCATGGTTTGGTCCCTCGAGACCCGGTCTCGGTCTGATCGGCGGCTTCAGCTTTCAGCTTATCCAGGATTCATTCTGGATCATGGCGGAAGCCGATGCAAGCGTGTTCTGACAGGCCCCAATCTGAGTCCATCAGGGGATGACGCGATCGTGGTAGGGGGCCTCGGCCATGTCGCGGAACATCTCCTCGTCGGACACGGCGTGGCTCGAGAAGAAAGGATTGCCCGCCGGGGCGCTGGGGACCTCGGTGGGAATGGCTTCCGGCGGCTTGCTCCCCAGGCGAACGGCCACGCGATCGAGGATCGCCCTCGACATGGGCTCGTCACCGAACCAGCCGGCCCGGATGCCCACCACGGTCTGGCCCTGGTGCGAGCGGATGGTTGCCTTGATTGGTCGGTAATCGTCGGTGCGGGCTTCGACGCGGTAGACCGAGCCGTTACGGATATGGCGCAGCTTGATCAACTTGAGGTCGGCCAGTGAATCGTCCAGGGCGGCGATCACGGCCGCGGGCGATGCAGTGAACGATTGAACACCGCGGCCCGCCGCATACGAGAACGAGGACGAACTCGCGAGGAGATCCGCGGCGGGCGGCACGGTCGCACAGCCGAGGAAACCAACCAGAACACCGCCGAGCACGATCCATCCCGCCTGTCGCACGCTCGCCCTCCCTGGTTCGCAAGCCAATCCGGGCAGGGCAGGTTACCCCCATGAACACATCCGGTCAAGGTCGGGATGGGGCAGTGGGCGAGTGGGCGGTGGATGATGCTCTTCTTTGATTCCGAATTCCACATTCCGAGTTCCGAACTCCGCATTCCGAGTTCCGAATCGCGGTTGTCTTTAATGGAGCGCCCTCTATAATACTGGATTGTGACAGTCCACCCCTTGCGTAGAGGGGTGGTTTTTCTTTTTTCACCGGTTTGTCGGAACATGGGTGAGAAGAGTTGGATCGGTCCTTGCTTCTGGCGAGAACCGCAGGGGAGCTTGTTTCCTTCCGCTTCGCACCCGCGTCTTGTCCGACCAGCAAGCCTTGCCTCGGTGGGTGGGGCTGGAATCGAAACGAAACCCAAACATGGTAGATCGCAACCTGCTTCGTGAGTTCGATGTCAGTGACGAGGAACTGACGGCGGTCGTCACCGCCGAGGATGGATCCAAGACGCTCGATCATTTCCTGGGCGAGAGCCAGAGCTTCGAGATCGGGTCGATCGTCTCGGGCAAGATCGTGGAGGTGGTTGGCGACCAGGTCGTCGTCGATGTCGGGTACAAGTCCGAGGGGCTCGTGCCTTTGAACGAGTGGGAGGAAGAGCCGACGCCCCAGCCGGGCGACGCCGTCGAGGTCCTGCTCGAGGGCATGGAAGACGAGACCGGCGAGATCGTCCTGTCCCGCAAGAAGGCCCACCGCATGCGGGCCTGGGAAATGGTGATCTCCAAGTACCACGAGCTCGACGTGGTCAAGGGGAAGGTCACGCGCAAGATCAAGGGAGGGTTGCTCGTCGACATCGGCGTCAACGTCTTCCTGCCGGCCAGCCAGGTCGACATCCGCCGTCCCTCCGACATCGCCGATTACATCGATCAAGAAATCGAATGCATGATCCTCAAGATCGATGAGAGCCGGCGGAACATCGTGGTCAGTCGCCGCAAGCTGATCGAGATCACCCGCGAACAGCAGAAGAAACAGCTCCTCGAGGAGATCGAGGTCGGTCAGATCCGCAAGGGGACGGTCAAGAACATCGCCGACTTCGGCGCGTTCGTGGATCTGGGCGGTATCGACGGCCTGCTGCACATCACCGACATGAGCTGGGGCCGGATCAACCACCCCAGCGACATGCTCAAGATCGACGACCAGATCGAAGTCATGGTCCTGCATGTCGACAAGGAACGCGAGAAGATCGCGCTCGGGCTCAAGCAGAAGAGCCCCAGCCCTTGGGAGAACGTGGCCGACAAGTACCCGGTGGGCACTCGCGTCATCGGCGAGGTCGTCAACGTGATGAGCTACGGTGCCTTCGTCAAGCTCGAGGAGGGCATCGAGGGGCTGGTCCATATCTCCGAGATGAGCTGGACCAAGCGCATCAACCACCCCAGCGAGCTGGTGAACATCGGCGACAAGATCGAGGTCGTCGTCCTGGGCATCAACAAGGACAAGCAGGAAATCTCCCTGGGCATGAAGCAGACCCAGGTCAACCCTTGGGACCAGGTCGCCGGCAAGTACCCGCCCGGAACCATGGTCGAGGGCACGGTGCGCAACCTCACCAATTACGGGGCGTTCATCGAGATCGAGGAAGGCATCGACGGCCTTTTGCATATCTCCGACATGAGCTGGACCCGGAAGATCGGCCATCCCAACGAGCTGCTCGAGAAGGGACAGCGGATCAGTTGCCAGGTGCTCAACGTCGATCAGGATCGCAAACGGATCGCTCTCGGGCTCAAGCAGCTCAAGGAAGACCCGTGGGAGACCGACATCCCCGGGCGCTACGAGCCGGGCGACGTGGTCAAGGGGAAGGTCACCAAGCTCACCAACTTCGGCGTGTTCGTCGAGCTGGAGCCTGGTCTCGAAGGTCTCTTGCATATCTCGGAGCTGGCCGACCACAAGGTCGATAGCCCCGAGGAAGTGGTCAAGGTTGGCGATGAGATCGAGGTCAAGATCCTCCGCGTCGACCGCGGCGAGCGGAAGATCGGCCTTTCCCGCAAGAAGGCCCAGTGGACCAAGCCCGGCGAAGAGGAAGGCGAGGGCGAAGCCGGAG
>JBMFUH010000505.1:0-5523 GCA_049966735.1 Isosphaeraceae bacterium | reverse complement strand
ATCAACTTGCGTCTCACCCGTAGGGTCCGCTGTGCGGACCGATCCCCAGCCGATGTCGATCAACTTGCGTCTCACCCGTAGGGTCCGCTGTGCGGACCGATCCCCAGCCGATGTCGATCAACTTGCGTCTCACCCGTAGGGTCCGCTGTGCGGACCGATCCCCAGCCGATGCCCACGGTCCGCACAGCGGACCCTACAAAAAGCGCTGGCCGGGTCCATGGCCAATTCCCGTCGGTTCCGAGCCTCTTGGGGTGCACCTACCGGTCCTCATCATCGATCAATCGATACAACCGTCCATTCTCGCGCGACCCACAATGCCTGCCCAACCGTTGCGAAACCTCATCGTGCGAAACCGTGACATTGTTGTGACACGGCCCGGTCCGTCGCCTCACGGTCCCGAAAATCGCGTGCGGAACTGTGACATTCCGTGATCTTGTCCAAGATTATATCGGATTTTCTTGGGCACGAGCTCGCCGTCGAACCGCCGCGCACTGGAACCCTTTCGGTCACGGTTCGCGGCGTGGGTCGGACATTCCTGCCCGACCATCGCGAACCGGGGATTCAGACGCGACGGACAAGAATGTCCGTCCTACCGGGAACATGCCCGCTCGCACACATCGAGCGTTGCTCACGAGCGGTGGTATTTGGCGAGGAGTGTCACGGCATTCATTCCGTTCTACCGAAGCGCGGGACGGCAGGTCATTTCACGCCCGTTTCTGATCAGAGTCCGATTTGCCAAAGAGCGACAGATTACCCCAATGTGATTATGTAGCATATTTTTGCAAATGATTCCTATTTCCCTGACATTCCTCATATTTTCCCGATTCCCAACCCTCTCATCCCGCCTTACTCATACACTCGCCACGACGTCCCACGCTCAGTTGGGCACTGTGGGGGCCGCTCGCCAAGGCGCAAAGCTCGCCAAGAACACGCAGCGCCTTTCGGCATGATCGAGGCGATCGTGGACCAGGGTGGGAGGGAAGCGGCTCGCGGGGGGAAGGGGTGAAAGTGGCTGGCACGTTTCTGCCCGCTCAGTTCTTGCCGGTCGGAGCCATCGGCGTTGGAACGAGTGACCTCCGCCGATCTGGGTCTTGATGGTGCGAGTCGATACAGGAGGCTCCGATCGAGGAGGAAGAGGCGGCGACGCCCCGGCCGATTTGTGGGAATGGGGGTCACTGGCCTCCATCGGAGCCCATGGGCTGGGGGAGCGCTTCGACGATGGCGGTCACGAGGGCGATCTCGACCCAGTAGTGGTCGCCCCCGCTGATGACGGAGGCGATGCGGCCCTTGTCGTCCCAGGCCACGGCGTCGGGATGAGTGATCGGAATCTCTTCACCGTCGGTGAGGCGGAGACGGAATGGCTTGAAGGGCCGCGCATTCTTGGCGCGGCGGATCTCGTCGACTCTCATTTCGGTCTCTCCTTGCGTTTGGGCTTGCGGTGCAGCTCGGCGTCCTGTGGACACTGAGGTGCCACTGGGACACTGAGGTGCCACTGTGCGCAAGTGTCGACCTTGTATTAGTTTATCGCGAAATTCGGGACTTCCAAGTGTCAGCGACTGCCCCTTAACTGGAGACCGATTCTAACTGTGAGTCCCTTCCTTCAAATGAGTTGCGTAAAGTATCACCGCCCCCCAGCGTGCACCCAGTGTCACCATCTCCTCCCTCTTGTCCAGAACAGGAACCGACCTTTCCTGGTTTTTCGCCCCCATGTCAACTACTATCGTAGGGTCCGCTGTGCGGACCAAATGCCCCGGCGATCGGTCCGCACAGCGGACCCTACGCGAAGGCGTCGACCCGAAAGCCGCTCTGGACTCAGGGAAATCCACCATCCGGTCTCGAGATGGAGATGGTGACACTGTACGCAAGTTCCTGAGACCTATTGACTTACCGCGAAATTCCGGACTCGTCCGAGGTGGCCTCGCGGGGTCAAGCCCTGTTTCCGGTTTTCGGGCAGGTCCGGGGAATCCGAAAGGGGCACTGCAATTCACTGTCGTAAAATGGGCAGGTTAGAGGAGCGTTTGGCCTCTTACGTTTGACACGTGGTTTCTGCCGAGATAAGTAACGCTCCCCAATGAATCTCACATCGCCAACCCACTCCAGGGCGGCCTCTGCCAGTGTCTCATTCGGTCCCTGGCGAAGCGTAAGCCCGGTAGTAGGGAATCAAAGAACTTAAGGACAGCGAGGCCCGGCGCGCCGGGACGAGCCATCACTTGATCTCGGCAAGAGCCACGGGTCGATGCTCGGCCGCCGAGATGAGGGCGGCTTCGAGGACGCGCTGGGTCTGGTAGGCGTCGTTGAAGTCGGGAATGGGCACGGTCGGCTCGTGGCCGCCGAGCACCTGAAGGATGTCGTAAGCCTGGTTGATGAAACCGTGCTCGTAGCCCAGCGTGTGGGCGTCGGGCCACCAGTTCGCGGCGTAGGGATGGTCGCCGCCGTGGGTGCACATGATGTTGGTCCAGCCCTGCACGGCGCGGGGGCGGGTGGCGTCGTAGAAATTCAGCTCGTTCATCCGCTCGAAGTCAAACCGGAGCGAGCCCTTGGTGCCGTTGATCTCCCAGCCGTTGCGGTTCTGGTTGCCGGTGGCCTGGCGGGCGGCCTCGAAGCTGGCCACCGCGCCGCCGGAGAAGCGGGCCAGGAAGAGCAAGGTGTCGTCGACGGTGACCGGTCCGGTCTCCTCGCCGCTCCGCACGCCGGCGGCGATGCCTCCCGCCGTTGCACCGACCATCTTCTTGCGCTCTTTGATGAACGTCTCGGCGATCGCGCCGGAGACCTCGGTGATCTCCTCGCCGGTGACGAATCGGGTCATGTCGATGATATGAGCGTTCAGGTCGCCATGCGCCCCGGAGCCCGATCCTTCCTTCTGGAACCGCCAGACGAGGGGAATCGACTCATCGGCCCAGTCCTGGAGGTAGAACGCGCGGACGTGGCGGATGATACCGAGTGCGCCGTCCTTGACCATCTTGTGGGCGAGAGCCACCGCCGGGCAGCGGCGGTAGTTGTACCAGACGAACGTTTTGACCTGTGCCTGCCTGGCGGCTTCGACCATCGCGCGCGCCTCGGCCAGCGTACCGGCGATCGGTTTCTCACACGAGACATTCTTTCCCGCCGCGATGGCAGCCTTGGCGACCGGGGCGTGCATGAAGTTGGGCGTGACGATGTCGACGAGGTCGATCTCGGGAGACTTGACGGTGCTCTCCCAGTTGGTGGACGCGTGATGCCAGCCCCAGTGCTTGCAAAAAGCTTCGGGATGCTCTTCCGGCTGGCCAAACGACGTGTGCATGACCGGGAGGACAGAAGGCTTGAAGAACTTGGTGACCTGCGACCAGGCGTTCGAGTGGGTACGCCCCATGAAGCCCTCGCCGATCAATACCACTTTGATTTCCCGCATCGCCAGACTCCTCGACCGCTGGAGAATCGCCAGATCGGAGGACCGCGGTGTCCGCTCGATCGTGCCGTTGCAGGCCACTATAAACGGCGAAAAGGCCCGCTCCAAGGGCCGAGTGTTCTTTGTGGCGGAGGGTTTCCGCACGGTCACTTTCCGCGGCAAGTCCTGAGGGTTTGTGGGATTGCCAGAGGCCAGAGCGAGACTATCTGTGAAGCCGGGACTCCTCTACAATGATTGAAGCGCGAGCCGAAAGTGAGTCACCGAGCGAGGTGGTCCCCGAAGCGATGGAGGGCGGCAAACGAAGATGGTCAAGCAGCCGACGGCGCAACCAGGTTACATGATAAGCATTTATGACGACCCAGCGGTCAAAGGCGCACTCCGGTTCACGTTTGTGCCGAAGCGCAATCGACAATCCCGCCCCAAGGGACAACCACCACAACCGGCCCCCCAATATATCGTCACCGTTCAAGAGCACGGGAAGGAAACGGCGTTCAATTGGATTGTGCCTCCGCCGCATGAGAAAGCGCGGGGGGAACTGGAGGAGATCGCCCGAGAACGCCTAACGGCCCGGTACGAGTGGCTTGATAGATTGCAGGATCTGGTGGCGAGAGTCAAGGAGTGGGCTGATGAACTTGATTGGGCCACGAGGGTCGTCGACAAGGAGCTGGAGGATCCCGAGATTGGGAACCACAAGGCTCCCGGCCTTCTCCTTCAACTGGAGACGGTACGGCTGTTCCTTGAGCCCGTCGCGCGTGACGCTCCAGGTGTAGAAGGTATCGTCGATCTTTACCGAATGCCGTACTACGACGATATTGCCGGCCTGTACTTTTACAACAACCGGTGGAACGTTCATTACGGAGCCCATCGCGCGGGTGCTGTCGCGAAAGTCGGCGATGAACAGTCAAGGCCACTGGCGAAAGCCAACTTCCGCAAGGTTCTGGACGAGATGATGACCCATGCCGGATGAAGCGTTCAGATGGATGGGCCGGATCAGGGCCGTCGAACGCGAGTATGAGGCCATTCGTTTCGCCACCGACCAGCTCATTGTGGCGCTGAATGACGATCCGTCCATTCTGCTAGGGCAAGTGAGGCGACCGGACATCGGGACGGCCTCCGCGCGACTGGAAGGAACGTACGTCATTCGCGTGTTCGCCGAGTTTGAAACGGCGCTTCATCACTTCATTCTTGCGTTCCACATCCGCAGGCCTAGAGCCGCGGAGACGCTGATCAACCGAGTGAGGGACCGGGGCCACATCCCCAGCCAATGACCGATGCCGTCCACCGAGTGCGTGAGTACCGCAATATCTTGGTCTACGAGCGATTGGACCCGGTCGCTCCGGTCACCTTCAGAGAGACGACTCGATACCTCTGCACATTTCTCAGCCGAGTCCAGAATATCTGGTGATCATACCGTCTTGCCGGCGTAGCTGGCGGCTAGCAGAAAGTCTTCATCATGAAAGAACCTCTCGTCCGCTTCAGCGTCGCGATCGGTGGCGAATTGCTGCAGAAATTCGACCGCTATCGCGAGGAGCATCGCTATCCCAATCGAAGCGAGGCGGTCCGCGGGCTCATGCGCGCGGCACTCGTCGAAGAAGTGATCGGCCAGGAAGAAAGCGAGGCGATGGGAGTCGTCACGTTGATCTACGATCACCACGCGGGAGGGACTGCGGAGCGGCTCACCGAACTCCAGCACAGCCAGCTCGCGCATGTCGTCACGACGACTCATGTGCACCTGGACGCGCATCGCTGCCTGGAAGTGATCCTGCTGCGCGGCAAGACGGGCGAGGTCCGGGAACTTGCGGATAGCCTGATCGGCACCAAGGGCATCGAGACCGGCCGGCTCGTTCTGGCCGCCGCCCAACCCGTTGCCGGCCGGCAGGAAGATGCTCACAGCCATGAGCATCCGCATCACGATCACGACCAGGATAACGGCCGCCATGCGCACGGCCGCGCCCGGAAGCGCGGCCATGATCATCCTCACTGAGGAGGGCAATTCGAGAGTTCTCGCCGAACACCACCGCTGGCCCGGACTTGACATCGCAGGTGCTGATGTCCAACGAGCTTGGGTGGCATGCTCACGCGTGGAGTGAGCATGTCCGGACCTGTTGCCGGGGCTGAGGCTCTCCATGCTCCCGCGG
>JBMFUH010000504.1:0-5526 GCA_049966735.1 Isosphaeraceae bacterium | reverse complement strand
GTTCGCCCGGATGGACCGGCAGAGACTTCGCGGCGGCGAGGCTCCAGTCTTCCTTGCCGCGGTGGTCGATGCGAACCGAGCTTTTGCCCTGATGGACGAGTTCTTTTTCGACGGTAGCGCTGCCGGCCCCGGACTGCCGGCTCCAGAACGGGCTCCAGCCCGCCAGACCGCGCTCGAAGTCACCGTTATCCAGGAGGTGGGATTTCGTGCCAGGTGTGTTGTCCAAGCCGGACGGGTACTGCTCTGCTGTGGCATGAGCAGAGCCGGCCCAGATCGAGAACCAGACGAGCGTCCAGAGTGCCAGTATTCTCATGATGGTGCCTTCCTGTCGCCAGGGGATTCCGGCGGCCTTGCGGCGGATTGCCGCATCTGCCATAACGGTCTCTCCCGGGCATGGGGATTGCCGCTCGACATCCGGCGTCGCGCTCGGGATGATTCCGTTGGGTGGGGTCAGTCACTTTTCATTGTCGCTCCATTCTTGCTCGGTTTCGAGCCTGTGCCCCTCAGACGCGCTGGAAAGCGGTGGTCCGATGCTGGTCAAGCTGGTCCTTCCGGAGATCCGAGAGCTGATCGAGACAGGAGACGACGTCACATTGCGCGAGGTCGTCAACCGCTGGCTGCCGGCCGACCTGGGACAGATCATCTCCCTGCTCGATCCCGACGAGTGTCCCAAGGTCTTGCATGTCCTCGAGCCCGCGCTCGCCGCGGAAACGTTCGAGTATCTGGACCTGGAGACCCAGCTTTCCGTGTTGGAACGGATCTCCAGGACGGAAGCCGCGAGCATCCTCAACAACATGTCGCCGGACGACCGCACCGCGCTCCTGGCCGAGGTCTCCGGCGAGCAGTCCGATCGCCTGATCGACTTGCTCGATCCCGACCAGCGCGCCGTGGCGCGGTCTCTCTTGACCTACGATGAAGAGAGCGTCGGCCGGCTCATGACCCCGGATTATGTCGCCGTGCGCAAGGAGTGGACCATCCGTCATGTGCTCGACCACGTGCGAGCCCATGGCCGTGACAGCGAGACGCTCAATGTCATTTACGTGATCGACGCCGACAATCGTCTGATTGACGACCTGCGGATTCGTGAGATCCTGCTTGCGCCCTTGCACACATTGGTATCGGACGCCTGCGACAACAGGGTGATCAGCCTGAAGGCGACGGACGCTCGGAATCAGGCCGTCGAGGTGTTTCGCAAGTACGACCGCTCCGCGCTACCGGTCGTCGATGCGCACGGCCGGCTGGTCGGGATCGTGACCCTCGACGACGTGATCGACGTGGCCGAGGAGGAAGCCACCCGGGAAATCCAGAAGTTCGGCGGCCTCGAGGCCCTCGATGAGCCGTACATGAGCACACCGCTCCTGGACATGGTCCGGAAGCGAGCCACCTGGCTGGTGATCCTGTTCGTGGGTGAGCTGTTCACGGCGACGGCGATGGGTTACTTCGAGGCCGAGATTGCTCGAGCGGTCGTCCTGGCCCTCTTCGTTCCTTTGATCATCTCCAGCGGAGGAAATTCCGGATCGCAGGCCGCGACCCTGATTATTCGCGCCCTGGCCCTCGGGGAAGTGAAACTCCGTGACTGGTTCCTGGTGATGCGCAGGGAGATCCTCTCGGGACTCCTCCTGGGGCTTATCCTGGGGACAATCGGCTTCATGAGGATCGCGATCTGGAGCGCCTTTTCAGACATCTATGGTGAGCACTGGATCCTGATCGGGCTCACCGTCGCCTGCTCGCTGGTGGGAATTGTACTCTGGGGAACCATCACTGGCTCGATGTTGCCGTTCATCCTGAAACGGATGGGCTTTGACCCGGCCACCTCCTCCGCCCCCTTCGTCGCCACCTTGGTGGATGTCACGGGACTGATCATCTACTTCACCGTGGCCATGATCATCTTGCACAACACGCTTCTTCGCTCGCATGCGCCTTCAGGTTAGGCAGGGAATACACATTTTGATCGCGCACAGAACTCGGGAAGAGCACGCTCGCTGGCGGGTTCCGCCGTGCCACAATCCGACAAGTCTCGCTATGATGGTTTCTCAGCATGATTTTACCCATCGATCCTACTGAGCATGTGTTGGATTTTGTGCAATTGCAGCAGAAGGGACTGGAGTCGGGCCCACGCGGGCGTTACGATTCTTGTATTGAGTAGCATGGGGCGGCTCCCGCGGGGAGAGACAGTGCCAGAGGCGTCATAGGCGCGGCGAAAACCGGTTAGGGGGCGTATTCCCTTCCGGTTTGGGGTCCACGTAAGGGACCTACGTACCAGGGCAGTTGACTTCTTCGGTATTGGCAGCGGATGGTTAACGGGCAGACACCCTTACTGCGTCGGGTTCTTCGAGAAGACGCTCGGGTTTTTTGATCTTGACCGTGAGGAGGATGCGATGCAAGTAAGATCCAGTCACAGACCGGTGACGCCGGTGATCTTGCCCTCCGTCAGCATGGAGCGGCCGCAACTTCGGCCCTGGGTCGATCAGGTGGCGGACCTTTGCTCGCCCGAGAATGTCGTCTGGTGTGACGGTTCCCAGGAAGAATACGACCGGCTCTGCGAACTGCTCGTGCAGCACGGGACCTTTCGCCGTCTCAACCCGGAGAAACGCCCCAACTGCTATCTGGCCTTCTCCAATCCATCCGATGTGGCCCGCGTCGAGGACCGAACGTTCATTTGTAGCTTGCGGGAGGAGGATGCCGGACCAACCAATAACTGGGTCGATCCCATCACCATGAAGCAAACGCTGCAGGGCCTCTTTGATGGCTGCATGCGCGGACGGACCATGTACGTCCTCCCCTTCAGCATGGGACCGATCGGCTCTCCCATTGCCCACATCGGCGTTGAGGTGACCGACTCCCCCTATGTGGCTGTGAACATGCGGATCATGACTCGCATGGGCTCCGCCGTCCTTGACGCCTTGGGAGACGGCTTTTTCGTCCCCTGCGTTCACTCTGTGGGAATGCCGCTGAGCAAGGGAGAGGAAGACGTTCCCTGGCCGTGCAACCCCCAGCACAAGTACATCGTCCATTTCCCCGAGGAACGGGCTATCTGGTCCTTCGGCAGCGGCTATGGCGGCAATGCACTGCTGGGCAAGAAGTGCCTCGCGCTACGGATCGCGTCGTGCATGGCCCGCGACCAGGGATGGCTTGCCGAGCACATGCTGGTGATGGGTGTGGAATCTCCCAACGGAGAAAAGACTTATGTCGCGGCGGCATTTCCAAGTTCCTGCGGCAAGACCAACTTCGCCATGATGATTCCTCCCAAGCACTTTGAAGGCTGGAAAATCACCACCGTGGGGGACGACATTGCCTGGATCAAGATGGGAAAACTGGGACGACTGTACGCGATCAATCCGGAAAACGGTTTCTTCGGTGTCGCCCCCGGCACATCTTACGAGTCCAACCCGAGCGCGATGAAAACGATCGAGAAGAACACGATCTTCACGAACGTCGCCCTGACGGAGGATGACGACGTTTGGTGGGAGGGGATGACGGAGCAGCCTCCGGCCAAGCTCACCGACTGGACCAATAGGCCCTGGACTCCCGGTTGCGGCCGCAAGGCCGCGCACCCCAACTCACGGTTCACCGCTCCGTTGTGTCAGTGCCCCACCCTTGACCCCGAGTGGGAAAATCCCCATGGCGTGCCGATCAGCGGCTTCATCTTCGGCGGCCGGCGATCGACGATCGTTCCTTTGGTTTATGAAGCACTGAGCTGGAGCAACGGAGTTTTCCAGGCGGCGAGCATGGGGTCTGAAACCACGGCCGCCGCGACCGGCAGCGTCGGCACGGTCCGCCGCGACCCCATGGCCATGCTCCCATTCTGCGGCTACCACATGGCCGACTACTTCAATCACTGGCTGGCAATCGGTCGCCGGCTGCCCAATCCTCCCCGGATCTTCCGCGTGAACTGGTTCCGCAAGGATTCCGAGGGCCACTTTCTCTGGCCCGGCTTCGGCGAGAACATGCGCGTCTTGAAGTGGATCATCAGCCGCATCCATGGTCGCGGCTATGCGGTGGAAAGTCCCCTGGGCTGGATGCCGAGTCAGGAAGATATCGATCTTGATAACATGAATGGATTCACCAGGGAAGACTTTGCCCGGCTTATGGAGGTGGATCGGGAGGCCTGGCTGCGCGAGGCCATCGCCGTCGAAGAGCTGGAATTCAACCTGTACGGCCGGCTCCCCAAGGAGTTCCTGCTCCACCGTGAACTGTTGATTTCCCGGCTCTGGCACTCCCCCGGCTCGTGGAAGCTCAACCCCGAGTTGCCCCACTAGAGGAAAGCTGGTCCGGTCACGGCAACCGACCATGAAAAACGCGCGACGAAGTGATCCGCCCCTCAAAGGTCATGCAATCCAGGCTAGCTAAAACCGGCGAGCCCAGCTATCATGACTTTTCGAGGGGGACGTAGCTCAATTGGGAGAGCGCGTGGTTTGCAACCACGAGGCTGCCGGTTCGATCCCGGTCGTCTCCACATGGCCGCAAGTCTCAATGACGATTAGGCTTGCGTAGGTTGCTCGCGACCGCCAGCAGCGAAAAACTCCTGGGAGGAGATCCGGCAGGGAAACCGGTGGAACCAGGTGTCACATCCCGCAAGGCGTTGAAGACCCTGACCCGATACGCCAGTGGTCGCGACCGATTACGGGCCGCTGGTGCTCAAGACGTGTCGCCGGCAACGGATCGACAAAGGAAAGCGCCGACCGCCCTCGTCAGTTCCGCCACACGCTTGGGGTCGATCGCGGCTAGACGTGCTCCGCCAAAGCATGCCGCTCCCCGAACCGCAACGACATCGGGAGCCAGAGGAGCCAGCGCGGGGATCGATTGCCGATTTAATCCTCCGGCCACCGCCAGCATCAGCCCGGTCTGGTGAACGCGCCTGGCCCAGGCGATCCATGCCGCGTCCGGGCGAAACGGCTCGGTCTTGGCCCACGTGTCGATGAGGATGCCGACGATCTCTGGCGAGTCGCTGACGGTTGCCAGGATGGCGTTCGGATCGGGCGCGGCGGCGGCCTTCCAGTCGGCATAGGCCACGGCGATCCAGGGCGGATCTTTTCCCCGCCCGAGACGAGATCGCAGTTCACGCCAGGCCTGGCACCAGCCGAGACCGGCTCCCGCCAGACCCATTTTCCGATAAGAGAGCCCTTCCCAGGCACCAGCGGGCGGATGCGCTTGCCCCGTCTCCAGCCATTCGTTCAACTCTCCCAGCGCGACGCTGAGCGGAACGGTTGGAGAAAGAGCGGAGCGAACCTGACGCCAGACGGAGAAATCAGCACGTCCCAGAGAACCAAAATCAGGCTCCTTGACATCAATGATGTCAGCACCTGCCTCGACCGCCCGAGACGCCTCAGCGACCGATCGAACGCTGACCAAGAGCCGGGCCACGCTGCATGCCTCATCCAACCTGGTTTGTCTCGACAGGGACGAATTCCGGCCGGGGCACTTTCAAGTGCCTCGCCGCACGCTCAAGGAGCGATCCCAGGCCGAAGAGCACGGCGGTACCGACCAGATCCGCCAGCACCGTGTTCTGGAAGAACGGTATCCCGG
>JBMFUH010000503.1:0-5550 GCA_049966735.1 Isosphaeraceae bacterium | reverse complement strand
CCGAAGCCGTTGACCAGGCAGCCCAGAATGCTGATCCGCAAGGGATTCGACATCCCCTTCATCTTCTCCTCGACCTCGGCCACGATCCGCTCGAGATCAATGTCGAGCCGGCCGCAGGTGGGACAGGCCACCACCTCGGGCTTGGTCACGCGCCGGTCGCAGGCCCGCAGGATGTCAAAGCCCGCCGCGATCTCCGGAACCGGATCGCCCAGGAGCGACACCCGGATCGTATCGCCAATGCCCCGCAGGAGAATCGCCCCGATCCCCGCGGCGCTCTTCAACGTGCCATATTCCCGTGAACCCGCCTCGGTGATGCCAACATGTGTGGGGTAATCGCATTTGGCGGCATATTGGGTGTAACATTCCACCGCGGTGGGTACGTGGCTGGCCTTGAGGCTGACGATGATCTGCTTGTAGCCCAGGCTCTCGGCGGTCTCGATGTGCCGCAAGGCGCTCTCGACCATCGCCTCGGGGCAGGGGAAGCCGTACTTGTCGATGAGGTCTTTTTCGAGGCTCCCCGAGTTCACGCCCACCCGCATGGGCACGCCGGCGTCCCGGGCCTTGCGGACAACTTCCTTGAACCGCTCCTCGCCGCCGATGTTGCCGGGGTTGATCCGAATCTTGTCCACGGCCCGGCGTCCCGAGGGAGCCTTTGCATCCAGGCAGGCGAGCGCCATGCGATAGTCGTAATGGATGTCGGCGATCAGCGGAATCTTGATCTGGTCGCGGATCAGTTTGACCCCTTCGACGTCTTCCTTCTTGGGCACGGTGACCCGGACGATCTCGCAGCCGGCTTCCTCGAGGCGGCGGATCTGCTGGAGCGTGGCCGCGACATCGAAGGTATTGGTGGTGGTCATCGACTGCACCGCGATCGACCGCTCGCCGCCGATCACGTGATCGCCAATGCCGACTTCTCGTGTCTTGTGCCGCGGAACCGTGGTCGAATAGGCCATCGATCGTTGTCCTGATCCCTTGCGAGTATGAAGCAGTCCCCCGTTCCCAAGATCACGAATACATAAGATAATCGTAATCGATCCGTGAGAGGCGGTCAAGGCTTGCACCATCGACTTTGGAACAGGCGAACACCGAGTGGCCATGGGTAAACTCCCGATTCCCCCTTCCTTGAAGCGAATTCTCGTGCCGATCTGGAACGAGGGGCACCGGCTGGGCTGGCTGGCGCGCGATTATGGCTCGGCGTGTCTACAAGGCCGCTGGGGGCATTGCTCCGTCTGTGGCCGGTTCCGACCCATGCTCTACCGTCGCCGCGTCATCCCGCGCCGGCTTGAAGAACTCTGGGGGCTGACTCCCCGTCTGGCCGTCGCCCTGGCCCGAAAGGAATCGAGCCATTGTGCGCGCTGCGGCGCCAAACTCCGGGCGCGGCGGATGGCCGAGGTGATTCTCCAGACTTACCCGGTTGGCTCCCCCCCTGCCCCTGCCCGTTCTTTGGCGGAATGGACGAGGTCCCAGGAGGCCCAGCGTTTGCGGGTCGCCGAGATCAACCTCATCGAAGGACTGCATGAGCAACTCACCGGCCTACCGAGCTTCCGGTTCGCCGACTACCGTCCCGGGGCTGCCGCCGGCGAGATCGTCGACGGAATCCGCTCCGAGGACCTGACCCGGCTGACCTACCCCGATGCCAGCTTTGATTTGGTGCTCACCTCGGAGAGCCTGGAGCACGTGCCCGACCTGACCGCCGCGCTGCGCGAGATCTACCGCGTGCTCGTCCCCGGCGGCATGCACATCTTCACGATCCCCCTCTTGCCCGGGATCGAAAAGACGTACGCGCGCACCGAGGTTCGTCCCGACGGCACGCTCGTCCACCTCGCCCCGCGGATCTGTCACCCCGGCGGCGACGTCGGCTACCCGGTCTTCACCGAGTTCGGCACCGATGTCTCCGAGATCCTCCGCCAATCCGGCTTCGAGCCGACCATCCACTTCGGCCCCACCACCGAGGACGACCTGGCGCAGGTTTATGTGTGCAGGAGGACGTTCTGAGAAGCCATCAAGGCCCTCCCCTGCGGGCAGGTTCGAGCAAGTCCGAAACGCGATCAACGTCCTCCTGGCTGAGCTTGTAGATATAAATCGAATGGCCCACGTGGTCGATCGGCGTGAGTTCGCGGACGTAGCTGAAGGCGTCCTCGCCGGCGTTCCAGGCGGGGGCCCAGGCGTAAGGCGAGGGATCGTAGAGTCGCCAGGGTAAGCCATAGACCAGGCTGGCACTCACGGCGTAATAGCCGGGGGTCAATCGTTTCCTTGGCCCGATCAGGCGCGGGGGGGGAAGATTGAAGTCCCGCTTCAGCATCTCGGTCGTGCCGGGTTTCACGGGAGGCAGGAACCAGTCGACCTGGTCGCCCTGACTGGCAACCATCGAAGGATTGATCTGCCCGAAGTAAGCCAGGCCGATGGACTGCCCTGGGGCGTACTTGCGGCACCACTCGCGCAGGCCGACCAGGTCTTGACCCCAGTCGAGATTGCTATCGATCAAGTGGGGAGGAACGCGTCCCGGTCCACCGGAAGCCCAGTTGAAATAGGCGAGGAAGTGGGGATAGATCCAGAGCGACGCGGCCACGGTCAGGCCGAGACAGAGCAGGGTGAACGACCGACCCAGCATCTTCCATTTCCCGGTCAAGCCTTCCACCCAGGGCACGACTTTCCCCGTGGCAATGTACACATAAGGCGCGATGGAAATCACGTAGCGCAGGCCGAGGTTGATGTTCGTGAGAAAGCTCATCGACAAGAGAACGATCACGGGAACCGTCCCCAGGCAGACCTCGTCGGCCCAGGCCT
Organism: Isosphaeraceae bacterium; assembly: GCA_049966735.1. Lineage (GTDB taxonomy): Bacteria > Planctomycetota > Planctomycetia > Isosphaerales > Isosphaeraceae > Aquisphaera. The sequence goes on along the minus strand of JBMFUH010000503.1, from coordinate 2,763 downwards.
CCGGCGTCCGGCGGTTGACGACCAGCAAGCCGATCGACAGCAAGACCAGGAGCCAGGTTCCCTCGGGAACCTTGTAGAGAAGCGTGCGGATATAATAATCCCACCAGCCAGACCGGCGCATTTCACCATCGAGGTAAACCGGATAGCCTTCGACAGTCTGATCCGACGACAATGCCTCGCGCCGGGCCAGATCGACGTCGCCGTTTCTGATCGCCTGAGAAGCCCGGCGATAGCGGTTGGGAAAGCCGTCGGCCTCGACTTTCTGCTCGTCGAAACCGAGCAGGTAATGCTCGGGCAAGGGCGCGGGCAGGTTTTCGAGAGGCGTTCCGCGAAACCGGTTCTCGCGAAATGGCCAGAGGATGGCGTAGGCGGGATTCCTCGTCGCGGGCGCCTCGCGGACGCCCTCGGGCACCGGCCGGGTCAGCGTCAGCGATGCAAATTCGAAGCGGCCCAGCGGCTTGCCCACCCCCTCGAAAAGATAGCCGGCGTCGATCGTCAGAACGCTCAGCGCGACGATGAGAGCCCCGTGGGCCAGACCGATCGCTCCCCTGCGCAACCGTTCCTGTCGCGGCCCGGTCAGCACGATCCGGACCAGCCAGAGAAACGGCCAGACGGTGTAGAGCAGGAGCATGCTGAACTTGGTCAATTGAGCGACGCCGAGCAAGACTCCGGCCGCGATCGCCCCGCGCCACGACGGCCCGCGCAGGTAGAGCCAGAAGACGAACGTCGCGGCCACGCCGATCGCCGTCGAGCCGACATCGGTTGTCACCAGCCGGCAGTGCGCCAGGATGTTGGGGCAGAAAACCCAGAGTGCGAGAGAGAGAAATCCGCCCGGTGTGCCATACAACCGGCTCGACCAGGCAAAGACCACCAGCCCACCGACGATCGAGAAGAGCGGCATGACCATCCGGGCCAGGCGGAAGAGATCGAAGTAGTATGGCTGGTTGTAGTAGGCAAACGTCTGCGAGAAAGTCGTGGGTGACGGGTCGGCCGATGCCCAACTCTTCTGCTCGTAGACCGGGGCGGTCACCGGGTTCGCCCAGAGCACCGGCAAGGCGGCGACCATGCGCACCAGGGGAGGGTTGTGGTGGTAAAGCTTGAACGTGTGCTTCTGCCAGTACGTGATTCCAGCCGGCAGGTGAACGACCTCGTCGACGGTCGGGTTTTCCTGGATCAGGCTTCGCTCGGCAAGGGCGAGATGGAGCGCCAGCAAACCGGCGACGGCCAGGGCCGTGCGAAGATACCGCAACGACCACCTCGGCGCGACGCGCTCCATCGGCTTCGCCTCGGACGGCGCGAGCGAGGCACTTGATGCGGGCAAGCTGGAGGCATCAGCGCTCCGGTGTGCGTGCTTCCGTGTCTTCGTCTTTCTGGCCAGGGTGAAGTCTCCAGAGCGCCGGACTTACAGGGGTCGGAACGGTAGGCGAATCCACGCCATGGTACTGAAAACGCCGGACGGATTCACCTTGATCCACCGAGCCGGTGCGCTCCGCATGGCGACGGCCATCGTACTCGAATCGCCGCTTGAGCCTCAGGATCGGCTGCTCGATGAACGCCCATGAGAGGCTGGCGGCAAGGAAGCAAAGCAGAACCGTCAACACCTGGCGGCCGACAGGCATTTCCCAAGGGGCCCAGAGCCTGAGCCGGCCGGCGGAGATTCTCAGGATCACATAGTGATAAAGATAGAGGCCGTAGCTGATCTTCCCCAGGTAGGTCAAGACGCTGAAGCGCAGCGGCGCCAGCCAGGCCGCGTTCGCCCGGGTCACGATGACACCGATCACCCCCATCCCGGCCAGGTTGATCGTTAGCAGGCCCGGCCCGGAAACCGCCAGTGCGTCGCAGTTCAGGTGAAGCAGCGCCGCCAGCAAGACAGTCGCCGCGGCACCGAGCGCGACCATGCTGCCGAAGAGCCATCCGGCTTGTGCCCGCGAGAGGAACCGTCGATGCAAGAGCGCGGCCAGCATGCCGCCGAGAACCAACCCGTCCATCCGCGTGAGCAGGAGCGATGCCGGCCAGCCCAGAGAGCGACCCACGACCGAGATGCCCATGCATCCGAGCGCGAGGCTCGGTAGCCGTCGTACGCCGCAAAGCAAGACGAGCACCGGCCAGATCAGGTAAAACTGCTCCTCGATGGCCAGGCTCCAGGTGTGCTTCAGGTAGCCATGAAACCCCGACGCGGACTTCGACCAGTAGAGCGGAACGTCCTGGGTGTAAGTCAGGTCGTACCAGAATCCCGACCAGGTGCAGCGCTGGGGAAGATGATGGGCAAAGACGACGAAGCTCAGGATGGTCAGGTAGTAAATCGGCCAGATCCGCAGGCCGCGACGCAGATAGAACTGGCGGGGGAACCCGGCGCTTTGGCCATGCTTCAGCACGATCGACGTGATCAGGAATCCGGACAGCCCGAAGAAGAGGTCAACCCCGACCCAGCCCAGAGGGAGCCAGTCGGGCTGAGCGTGGAAGATGACGATCGCCAAGGCCGCCAGCCCGCGCAGGCCGTCCAGCTCAATGATCCGCGACCGGTCATCAGGGCCGGATTCAGTGGGCTTTCCCGCCGGCGCGGGGGGATCGGCCCTCCACTCCGCGGGCGCACTTCTTCCCGCGACTGTCTCCACCTCATCCATGAGCCGGCTCCTTCCCGGGTGATAGGCTTATCAGGCCCGGGGAAGGTTGACAAGGCCATTTATGCGATGACGAGCCTACGAGAGCGGTTTGCGTGTCGATGGCTCCCCGTAGGGTCCGCTGTGCGAACCGATGGCCGGG
>JBMFUH010000502.1:0-5562 GCA_049966735.1 Isosphaeraceae bacterium | reverse complement strand
CCGAGGCAGAGGAACGCGCGCTCAATCAGCTTGTCGCGGTCGATCCCAACGACTTTCCGGTCGACCAGCCCGCGGGAGGCCAGTGAAGGCCGGCGTGGCTCACGAGAAGAACGTGTGGTTGATCCACGTGTACGCACCCTGGAACAGTCCAAACACGCTGTATGCCGCGACGGCGGTGATGCCGAAAAAGCCCAGCCAGGTGAGCATGTCGCTGAGAAAGCTGGGGCCGACGCGGCGGTCGTTGTCGCGGTTGCGCAGGTAGAGCGTGGCGCCGGCGATCAAGGGAAGCATGAGCGCCTGGGCGATGCCTCCGGCCTTGATCAGTCCCTGGGGCTCGCGAAAGGCGTAGTAAAGACCCAGGGCCAGCGCGGGATAGACCACGCAGAAGACCTTCACGACGCGTTCGCGCTGGGCCGGGCCGGATGGCTGCCAGATTCCGACCTGGTACAGAAAATCGGCAGTGAGCCGGCTGTTGGCCGCGGTGGCCACATAAAGCGTCTTGAACAGGACGGCCCAGGCGCCCAGCAGAAAGCCCACCCGGGTGAACGAGCGCAAGCCCGCCAGCGCCGTGCCTTCCAGGGGGCGAAGGTACATCTGAGAAAGTGTGGGGATCATCTCTGAACCCTTGGGGTCCAGCCCCTGGGGATGGAGCACCGCGGCGCCCAGCAGGTAGAAGGCGACGGTGGCGACGGTGAAGACGACCATGCTGAACCAGGCGTCAAGCTGCATGACGCTGATCCAGCCCCGCGCGCGATCGGCCCAGGCGTCTTCCTGGGTGCGCGGCCCCGCGCTGCGGGCGTAGCCCTTCTCGATGCACCAGTAAGGATAGGCGACCAGCTCCGACGCGCCGACGCCGGTGATGCCGAAGGCCGAGAACGCCAGGGCCAGGGCCGCGGCGGGGAAGGTGAAGGTGAGTCCCGCCTTCAGGTCGGGCAGGGTGATCCGGAAGTCGGTCCACTCGAGGATGACCACGCTGACGACGGTGAAGAGTGTGACGGCGGCCACCAGCACGGTGGTGATCTTCTCCAGCCGGCGATAGCCCCCGGAGAGCAGGAGCAAGATGGCCGCGATGGTGGTGATTCCCGCCCACACATATTCCTGACGCGTCGCCAGGAACGAGCCCCATGAGGAGACGATCAGTCCGGCAGCGTTCGCCATGGCTTGCGAGGCGCTCGGAAACGCCATGTGTGCCGCCTGGCCGACGGTTCCTTCCATCGCCGCGATCTGGGCCTGGGTGGTCAGCATCATGACCAGCCAGAACCAGCAAATCCAGGAGGCGCCCAGCCTGGGCCCGGGCAGCGTGTCAAACGCGGCCAGCGTCGTCTTGCCGTGGGTGATCGCGTATCGGCCCAGCTCAATCTGCACGAAGACCTTGATCAGACATGAGAGCAGGATCAACCAGAGCAGCGAGAAGCCCGCCCTGGCGCCGAGGCTCGTGGTGTTGATCAGTTCCCCCGTCCCCACGATCGACGCGGCCAGGATCAGGCCGGGGCCAATCTGGCCCAGTGCTCTGATCAGCGTCCTGGGGGGCTCGCGGATCGCATCCTGGGGAAGCGCGTAGAGATCATGCTCGTGATGATTGAGTTCGCTCATGCCGCCTCGCCGCACTGGAGCCTGACGGGCCCTTGCTTCAAGGCTCGCTATCCTACGGGGCCGGCGGTCCTGGATCAAAGGGCTGGCAAGGATTTCCCGCCGACCGTTCCCATCACCTTTTGCCAATCCGTGCCCATCGTGAAGCAGTTTTGCCGCATCGGGTTGATCCTGTCCAACACCTCGTGGACGCCAAACAACGACTAGCCTCGCCTGGCATAGCGTTGAGTTGTGTGCGTCTTCTTCGACGAGCCAGCGGCAAACTGGAGAATAGGCGGATGGTTGCGCTGACCAAGCCTCAGTTATGGGAGATTCTTCCAAGCCTGGAATATCAGCTTGAAGGCGAGTCGGAATCTCGGTTCCTCTCCAGCTCGAACACCACATGCGTCATCAGTTCGGCTGCCACGAGGATCGTGAGCGACGAGGTCGTGGAAAGTGGGTCGGGCGGCGCGGATTCCCCGCCCTCCCGGACGTTGCGGCCGGGTGGATCATTCGGTCCCTTCCGCCTGATCCGGCTGCTGGGGCAAGGGGCTCAGGGAGAGGTCTGGAAAGCAAGGCGTCAGGGTCGGGGCGAACGTGTCGTGGCGATCAAGGTCTTGAGTCCTTGCCTGACGGGTCAGCCGAATCGACTGGCTCAGTTTCGCCGCGAGGCCGAGCGAGGATTCCGCCTGCGCGGACCGGCGCTCTTGCGCGTCGTCGAGTTCGGTGAGCTGGAAGGCTTGCCCTACATGGTCATGCCTTATGTGGAGGGGGTCAGCCTGCTCGAGGTCATCCGGGCACGTATCGCCCATCGGCGCGGGAATCCCGATCACCTTTCTCACGTTCTGATCGCGGCCGACGAGTCGAGTTACCAGAAATCGGTCTGTCGCATCATGGCGACGACCGCGCGCGCCCTCGGACGCATTCACGCCGCGCGGGTTGTGCATCGCGACATCAAGCCCGGAAACATCCTGCTGGACGGTCAATCGCCATGCGGGGTGTATCTCTGTGATCTGGGACTGGGCCGCGACCTCGAGTTCGCGACGGCCGAACAGATGCGCGACGGCGCCGGCACGCCCATGTACATGGCACCCGAGCGGCTGCTCCGGTCTCAGGCCGACGAGGTGCTCTGCGATCTTTACGCGCTGGGCGTGACGATGTTTGAGACCTTCGCGCTGGCACGCCCCTTCCAGCCCCCGGCGGACCTGCACATGGGCTTCCTGCCGCGCTTCCTCGCGACGTCTCAGCCACGAAAGCTGCGACAGCTCAACCCGGAAATCCCCGGAGAACTGGAGGCAATCATCATGAAAGCGATGTCCCGCCGTCCCCAGGATCGCCATCACTCGGCGATCGAGCTGGCCAGCGAACTGGAGCAATTCCTCGCCGTCCGAAAGCACGTTGCCGGGTCGGCTCGATCGCCCCACATTCAGCCCGCCAGTCGTCACCTGGAGCGTTGAGTCGTCGCGTTCGGTCCGAACCGGATGTGCAAGCCGGCGTGCCCAGCGAACCGATCACCGTAGATGGCGCGGACAATCGCCCAGTCGGCGAAGACCGCCAGCAGAGCCGCGGTCAGACCGACGAACACGAGCCGCACCCAGACCGAGGAACGCTGGGCCGTGATGGCCTCTGGTATCTCCTGTGCCTGCTTTGAATCCGAGATCAAGACGATCACCGCGCAGAGCAAGGCCGTGCAGTGGATCACCCCCTCGGTCACCAGGCGAATGCGTGCAAACGAGACCAGCGCTTTCTCGAAGTTGCCAATGACCATGATCGCCAGGAGCAGAAGATAGAGACCTTGCCCCTGGCCGAGCCGACTCGTCGGAACCACTGCCAGGGGCCGGCGCATGTGCCGGACGATCAGCACGGCAACTCCCAACGCCGCAACCAGGACCGCCAGGTCGAACCAGAGCCAGGCCGGGATGCCGTACATCTCCTCGGCCACGGCGTGGACGCGCGTCCAGTCCGCGACGTTCTTCCGGAGGTTGAGGTAAGGAATGCCCAGGATGACGAAGGCAACGGCCAGCGGTTTGGCCCAGCGAACCGCCGGTTCATCCTGCTGGTCGAGATCGACCGGGGCAGCCCGGTTCGCCAGCCCGGCCATCGCGACGGCAATGCCAATCCCACCAAAGAAACCCGTGGTCTGTTCGAGGATACTGTGCCAGTTGGTCTCGTAACCGCTGGTGACCTCGACCAGCTTGAGCATCGATGCCGCGGCAAACCCGATTCCGCCGATGAATCCCGACACGACCCCGGCTCGTTCGACTTCGGCCAGGCCGTTTCTGAGACAGTAAACGATCGCGCCGGCCGTCATCCCCAGGCAGCCAGCCCAGTTGTCGCCCCTTGGCGGCGTCATCCGCAGCCCCAGCAAGAGCACCAGCACCCCGAACCCCAGCCACCAGCCAAGGGAGAGATGCAAAACCAGCGAGCTTCCCCGATCGATCCGCCGCCGCGAGAGAGCCAGTGACGTGGCGGCAACCAGAGCCAGAAGCGCAGCCAGCCAGTCGGTGTCGTACCAGTCGAGTTCGACCCCTCGGGCTCGCAACGCCGGCTCGATGGCGACGCCCTGCAACCACCAGAAGAACAGGACAAGCAAGAGCGGCGGGAAGAATTCGGCCAACCGCCGCCGATCGGCCACCGCCGGCAGCGCGGTGCCGATTCCGCCCAAGGCCGCCCAGAGGAAGCCAATCACGAACAGGTTGGCGAAACCGTAGAGCACCGACGGCGAGTGCCCGGAGTGCGTGTAGGCGACCACTTGCATGTACGAGATGCTGCCGCCGAACGACCACCCCAGGGCGCCGAACATCGCGAAGAAGGGTACGGCATCAAGCCAGTCGCCGCGGCTCGAGAGCAAGACCACAGCCATCGCCGCCAGGGCCCCGGGAAGCATGGCTCCGTATTCGTGACCGAAGTTGCCCCGGATAGCCCAGCCCACGGAGAGCGAGAGAGCCGTGACGAAAAAGTAAGCCAGACGTTGGCCCGTCGAGGACTGCATCATCTTTTCCTCGGTCCTTCCCCCATTTCAGGACTCGAAATATTATTCGGCAAGGCATTTGACCACGCTGGGACGGGACAGTCCAGACCCCGCGGCGTTCACCCGCCGGAGAGCTCTGCCACGTTGAATGGGTCGAGCCGAGTTGCCAGGCAGCAATTCACGACCTAGGTTTCTCTTGACATCCTGGCCAGGTTCGGGCATTTCCGGGCTTCGGTTTGCCAGGCTCTTCCCTGTTCTGGTTTCTGGGAGAGGTTTCACCATGTGGGTTTTGTTCGTGAAGCTCATCTCACCCGCCCCCTGGTTTCTGGAGCCAAAGCCCCGTACGTCGAAGACGTTTGCCGCCGACACACCTCGTTCCGCCAGCCCTGCCTCCCAGCCACGTCTCACCGACTGAATGCACCCACGCGATGCGCCTGTCATGAGTCTTCCGGCGCGTCGGGACTCGCTCTGCTCGTCGTTATTAGTCCCTCTGCTCGCTTCGCTCGCTGTCATTTGGTCCTTTGCGAGCGGGTGCCGGCCCGCTCCAACCAAGGACTAAAGACCACTTTCATAGCGTGGAGGGATCGAACCTACCCCGCGCCATCGGCACATTAATACAGTATCGCGTGGCGGGATATGCATGCAGTGTGGCGATTGATCACAATAGGCCGCACACGTGTAGATAATCGCTTAAAAAATCGCCTGGCTTGCCAAACAAAATGTACAATGCTATATTACGCGCTATCCTCCCCGATGAATTCACGAAAGAGTATGTCACTAAATACGTGTTCCGTGTCATTGGATGCGGGTCCGGAACTTTCCTTATATTATTCCTAGTGGTACTTCCCGATGGCGATAATCGAGTCCATGGCAACGGACGAAATGGCGACGACTGAGCAGCGATTAAGGCAGATTACCACGGGATATGTGGTCGTGCTGTTTCAGGGCGGACACGAGGCGGGCTCGATTCGTCGGTGTGTCATGCAGGTGGCGACGAAGGTCATCGAGTCTCTGGCAGCCGA
>JBMFUH010000501.1:357-5563 GCA_049966735.1 Isosphaeraceae bacterium | reverse complement strand
GAGGGCTTCATCGTCAACCAGCTCGAACTGTATTTCCAGTACGTCGACGGCATCCAGGACATCAACACCCGGAACATCCAGCAGGTCGCCCTGTGCGAGTTGTCGTTCTTTCCCGGCACCGACATGGGGCAGGCGATGGCCCAGGTCGTGGCCATGTCGGACCGGGCCATGTCGTGGATGCCCAAGGGGACCTTGCCCCCCATGATCATGCGCATGGACTCCGGCAGCGTGCCGGTGGGTTATCTGGTTTTCGAGAGCAAGGAGACGTCGCTGGGGGCGATGGGGGACCTGGCGCAGAACGTGGTCCGGCCCCTGGTGCAGAAGTTCGTGCCCGGCACGGTGGCGATCTCGCCCTTCGGCCCCAACATGCGGTCGATCGTGATCAACGTCGATCCCCACAAGCTGCTGGACTACAACGTCTCGCCCCAGGAGGTGATCACCGCGCTGGCGAAGGGGAACACGATCATTCCGGCGGGGAACATCTACATCAAGGACTCGATGCCCGTTGTTTCCAACAATGCGACGGTGGTGGACATCAAGCGGCTGGGCGATATTCCGCTCAAGATGGGTCTCAACGTCTACCTCCGCGACGTGGCGACGTTTCAGGACGACACCGATATCACTTACGGCTATGCGCTGGTCAACGGCAAGAAATCGGTCTACCTGCCGATCATCAAGAAGGACACGGGGTCGACGCTGACGGTCGTGGCCGACGTGCACAAGTCGATGCATCTCTTCCGCGACGCGGTCCCCAAGGACGTGACGGTGAACTTCGAGTTCGACGAGTCGCCGACGGTGGTCGCGGCGGTGGAAAGCGTGGCCACCGAGGGGATGATCGGCGCAGGCCTGACCGGACTGATGATCATGCTCTTCCTCGGCGACCTGCGCAGTGTACTGGTCGTCGTGTCCAATATCCCGCTGGCGCTTTTAGGCTCTCTTTTCGGTCTCTGGGTGACGGGCAACACGATCAACATCATGTCGCTCGGCGGCATGGCCCTGGCGATCGGCATTCTGGTCGACGAATCGACGGTGACCGTCGAGTGTATCCACGTGCAGATGCAGCACACCAAGAACGTTGCCTCCGCGGTTCTGCACGGAAGTTTGATCACGGCGGTGCCCCGCTTGCTGGCCCTGCTGTGCATCCTCTCGGTGTTTATCCCTGCCTTCATCATGGCCGACCCGTTGCGAGCGTTGTTCATGCCTCTGACTTTGGGCGTGGGCTTCGCCATGATCTCGTCTTACCTGCTCTCCAGCACCTTCGTACCAATCATGTGCGTGAACCTGCTAAAGCACATGGGCCATCACGACGAGGAGGCGGGGCTTTTCGGTCGGTTCCTCAAGGTCTATCGCAAGGCGGTGAGCTGGTTCGTCCACCTGCGCTGGCTTTTGGTTCCCGCGTACCTGGTCGGCTGCGGTTTGATCCTCTGGTTCCTGGGAATGGAAATCGGCACCGAACTGTTTCCCCAGATTGACTCGGGGCAGTTCGTGCTCCGGTTCCGGCCTCCTCCCGGCTCGAACTTCGAGCTGACCCGGCAGATGGCCGTGAAGTGTCTGGAGGAGATCGAGCGTGAGGCGAAGCCGGAGAACATCCAGATCACGATGGGCTTCGTGGGCCAGGTGGCGCCCAACTTCGGCATCGACAACATGGTGCTGTTCATGCGTGGGCCCGACGACGGCCAGTTGCGCGTGGCCTTGAGGGAGGACAGCGGCATCAAGCTGGACGAGTTCCGCGAACGGCTCCGCAAAGTCCTTCCCGAGCGAGTGATCCCCTGGTTGGCCCAGCGGCTGGAACAGGGAGGGCTCCCCAAGGCCGAAGCCGAGGCGGAAGCCAAGAAATCGACTTTCGGCTTCGAGCCCGGCGACATCGTGACCAACGTCATGAGTTTCGGCTCGCAGACTCCGATTGCCGTGCGCGTCGTCGGCACTGATCTGAAGCAGGTCCGGCAGCACGCCGAGAAGATCTCCGGCGAACTGAAGCGGAACAAGTTCCTCCGCGACGTCCAGTTCGACCAGACCCTCGACTATCCGAGTGTCGAGGTTGACATCGATCGCGAAAAAGCGGGTCTGAGCGAGGTCAGCGTCCAGGACGTGGCACGAGCGCTGGTGATGGCGACGGCGTCGACCCGCTTCGCCAATCTCAACTACTGGGTCGATGTGAAAACGGGATTCGACTACCTGGTGCAGATCCAGATTCCGCCCTTGCGCATGGAAAAACCGGAAGACGTCGAGATCTTGCCCCTGGAGTCGGTCAATTCCGTGGTCAACCTGATGGTTCGCGACGTGGCGAAGGTTCACCGGGGAGTACGCCCCGGCGAACTGGACCGCGACATGTCCCAGCGCTACATCACTCTCGTTGCGAATGTCGAGGGCGAGGACATGGGCCGAGCGTCGCGGCAGGTGGCCAAGGCGATTGCCGCTGCCGGCGAGCCGCCCCGCGGCGTCCGCGTCGAGCCGATGGGCCAGCTTCCGCCGATGATCGAGATGTTCAAGGCGCTGGGAATTGGCCTGGCGGTCGCCGTGTTCGTGATCTTCGTGCTGCTCACGGCCTACTTCCAGTCGGCGCGGCTGGCCTTGATCTCCGTGGGCGCGGTGCCGGGAGTGCTTGCCGGCATTGCCACCATCCTCTACTTCACCGGGACCTCGCTGAACATCGAGTCGTTCATGGGTTCGATCATGAGCCTGGGCGTATCGGTGTCGAACTCGGTATTGCTGGTTGCCTTCATGGATGAATACTGGAAAGGAGGGGCCAGTTCGAGCGATGCGGCCGTGGTTGGTGCGGGCGATCGGGTGCGGCCGATCTTGATGACCGCCTGTGCGATGACCGTGGGCATGGTGCCAATGGCGTTGGCGCTGGAGAGGGGGAGCCAGATGCAGGCCCCCTTGGGCCTGGCGGTGATCGGCGGTCTGGTGATGTCGACGTTCGCCACGTTGCTGGTATTGCCTTCGATTTTCACGGTGATCATCGGCCGGAAGGTGTTCACCTCGCCGTCGATCTACCCGGATGACCGATCGAGCCGGTACTACGATCCGATGGTCTTCGCCAATGAAGAGGACTCGGACATTGCCGAAGACCATGGCGCCAAGGAAATGGTCACGCGTCACACTGCCGACCAGATCCTGGGATTTCTCAGGGGTATCCTCCACGAAATCCGATCGCAGCGGCACGACCCGGTCACGCACCATAGCCTCGACGATCTTCTGGGCACTCTGGGCTTCGGCCACGACACCGTCTCCGATGGCCAGGGCGATCAGGCCACGGCGAAGGGACTCCTCCCCGATGCGAATGGTGGAACTGGCGGCGATGGGAACAGCCAAGATCCGAATCTTCAGGCGTCAACCCCTGATCACGCCGAGGACACGCTCACGAGGCGAGGAGACTCGTGACGTCCTCTGTCCGCAATACCGACTCTCTCAGTATAATGTAAAGACATGGAGCGGCTGCACACGGACACCGCTCCTTTAACCTGGAGATTACTGATGCATCGCGTCCACTGGTTGGAGCTGGGAGATCGTTTCTCGGCCTGCCGCTTGATCGGCGGTTGCTTGCTGGCCGCCATCGTGGCAGGCTGCGGGCACAAGGAGCAGTCGCACTACACGAGTATTTCGCAGCCGCCGACCGTGCAGGTGATTCAGCCGGAGGTCCGGAAGCTTGTCCGTGTCGTCGGTCAGCCCAGCTTCGTTGAAGCATACGAGAGGACGTCGGTCTATCCCAAGATGACCGCTTACATCGCGAAGTGGTTGGTCGACATCGGCGACAAGGTGAAGAAGGGAGAGACCCTCGCCACCCTGTTCGTTCCCGAACTGGTGGAGGATTTCGGCACCAAGAAGGCGACCGTCAAGCTCGACAAGGAACGGGTGGAACTGGCCAACAGGGTGGTCGAAGTGGCCGACGCCGACGTCAAGGCGGCGCAAGCGAGCTTGACCGAGGCCAAGGCGATCCTCGCCAAGTATCAGGCCGAGGTCGACCGCTGGGACACCGAGGTCAAGCGGTTGACGCACGAGGTGAACCAGGGGGTGGTTGACCCGCAGATTCTCCTGGAGTCAACCAACCAGTGGAAGTCGAGCGTGGCCTCGCGGGACGCGGCCCGGGCCACCATCACCAAGGCCGAGGCGGAGTTGCTCTCCAAAGAGGCCACGTTGGCCAAGGCCAAAGTCGACGTTTCGGTCGCCAAGGCCGATCTGGCCGTGGCCGATAGCGAAGAGAAGCGCATGAAGGCATGGAATGATTATCTCACGCTCTGGGCGCCGTTTGACGGTGTGATCGTGGCCCGCAACGCCAACACGTTCGACTTTGTGCTGCCTTCCACGGGTGACCCGTCGGCCGACAGCCACAGTCCCCACCTTTCTCCCTCCGGAACTGCGGCACCAATTTACGTCGTCGACCGAACCGACGTGGTCCGGATCTTCGTCGACATCCCCGAGCAAGACGCTAACTACGTCCGTGCCTGTGATTTGCGCCTCTTGGCCGCGCTGAAGAACGTCAGCGAGATGCCTTCGTCCGGCCGAGACCTGGTGGTTCTGGGTAACCAGCAGAACGTGCTTCAGATTCGCATCTTTGACTCCAATGGCAAGCGAGTTGTCAGCACTGACGAGCCAGCCCTCACGCAGAAGCAGCCACAGATAGCCCAGCTCAAGTCGTTGCTTGCCGGCTTGTGGGGTCTTGACCGGATTTCTCCGCTCGACAAGGACCGCGTCATCGCCATCCTGACAACGATCTTCGGTGCCGACAAGATACCCGTCGGCACGAAGGCGTCCGTGCTGGTCCAGGCGTACCGCGACGAGCCGATTGCCGGCACCGTCACGCGGACGTCGTGGGCCCTCAACGTCAAGAGCCGCACCCTCCGGGCCGAGATCGACTTGCCCAACCCCGGCGGTCAACTTCTGCCCGGCATGTATGCCTATGCCAACGTGATCATTGAGCGCCCAGGCGTCCACTCGCTGCCGCTCTCCGCCTTGACCCACAGCGGCGACAGGACCTTCTGCTGGCTCTACAACAACGGGCACGCGGAGCGCACCGAGATCCAGACCGGCGTCACCGGTTTCGCTGTCGACGCTGAGGGGCACGAGGAGGCGGATAATCAGTATATCGAGGTCACCAATCTTCAGCGCAAGAACGCGTCTGCCACCGATCAACTTTGGAAGCCGTTCGGCGGTTCGGAACAAGTCATCCTCGGCGACCTGTCGATCCTCGCCGAGGGATCTCCCG
>JBMFUH010000501.1:0-347 GCA_049966735.1 Isosphaeraceae bacterium | reverse complement strand
CGAGCTGTCGAAGTCAGCGAACACGACGCGACCCGAGAATGCAGGTGCCACTCCCAAAGCCGCCGAGTCGGAAAAAGGAGAAGGGAAGCTCGTCCGCTCACCCTGAGACGCGGTGGGCCCGCCAGCGCGCCATTGTCCCCGCGCGTGCGTTTCCCTGGCGCGCGGTCGAACGGCCAAACAATGCGCAAGGCTGGCTCGATCGGCAAATTGAGCCAGGGTTGCCGATTATTCACGCTTTCTGACGCAGGGTCGCGGTTTCTGGATTGGTAAGCACAAATCTTTCAATCTCGACAATTAGCCCGGATTATTCACACACACTCACGCACTCCATTTCGCATCGGCATAAG
>JBMFUH010000500.1:0-5569 GCA_049966735.1 Isosphaeraceae bacterium | reverse complement strand
TTTATACGTAAATCGAGGGCTCTTCGTTGGGGCCTATTTGAATAATCCGGGTTAGAGGAAGGTCAGCGAGCCAGGATACAATCGGCCGATCCGGACACCATCCTCCGCTGGGCTGAACGCCTCTGGACGGCTCAATCCGTGGATGAGGTCATCGGGAGACAATGAGGAATTGAGGAAACGTTGCCCGAAGTTGAGCGATCACTCCCGCGCGTATTCGTCCCAGAGGCGCTTGAGCTTTTCCGGTTCGAGCTTCCGCTTGTGGATCCAGAGACGATAGCGGAGGACCAACGGGCGGTCCTTGCCGATCGTGTGCCGCGTGCCACTGGCCGGAAAGGTCGGCTGGATCCAGAAGAGTTCCGGATATTGCACCCAGTCGCCGGGGTAGTACGGGTTGCTCGGGTGCTGGAGGATCGTCAAACCTATGATCGAGGACCCACCGGGCGGGACGCCGGTGCGCTGGGCCCCGGCGCGTCGGGGTGACGCGCCGGGAGGATCGGTGTAGGGCTCGATCCGCTGGGCCTTGGCCGGAGAGAGACGCACGTTTAGCCCGCCGTAGAAGGTCGTTTCGCGGCGGGCTACCTGCACGTCGTCTCCCAAGGCGGTGAAGCGAAAGGTCAGGTCGACGCAACGGCTGTCAAGAGCCCGATGACGGACGCGGATGGTGGCCAGTTCGCGGACGATCGGCGTGCCATCCTCCCAGCGCCATTCGTTTTCGGCAACGATCTGGGCGAAATCGGATCCTTGACTCGTGTCAACCTTGCCCGTCGGCCTGGCGAAGACGTGCTGCAAGGCGTGCAGGTCTCCCCGGTTGCCGTGCCAGTCAACCTCCGGCCAGGCCCAGTAAACGCCTCGGTGGTGGGGATGATCGGGTACCCAGTCGTCGGTGAGGATCTCGCCGTCCGGACCGTACAGCGGGTGGATGTAGTCGCAACGCGGAACGGCGTATTGGCGATTGTCCGCGCTCAGCTTGTCCTTGAACCCAGGCGGCTCGGCCACGACCCGGTCGTTGTACCGCAGCACGGGCCGGCCGCCGTCGAGGATCTCCAGCGAGCCATCCGCCAGCTTGCTCACGATCAGCGATCCAGTTACAGGGACGCTGGAAGGCCCCTGCGCCAGAGCCGGCAAGGTTGCGATCGTGGCAACCAGGGCAAGCGAAACGAGAACACGCGATCGGCTCATGGCGGTGCTCCCCGACTATTGATCCGGACCCAGCAACGGCAGGCGCACCGGCTGGTTGGTCTTGCTCGATTCCAGGGCCGCGAAGGCGACCTCGTGGGTCTTGATCGCGTCGTCCAGGCTGCAATGCGACTGCCGGCCTTGCCGAATGCAATCGACCAGGTGGTCGATCTCGGCCTGGAAGGGATGATGGGTGACGTCGCTGGAATCGGGCAGGATCGTCGGCAGCTCCAGCCAGTCGGTCTGACCCGGTAACTTGTGCGACCAGACGCGGTTGTCGAAGACGGAGCCCAACGTGCCGAAGATCCGGATCGGAAAGCGGTAGGGCATGACGCACTCGGCGTTCACCGAGACCTTGCCCACGACGCCGCTCTCAAACTTGACCAGGGCCACTTCCAGACCGTCGTATTCCATCGGCGCCCCGTCGATCCAGGTATTCGACAACGGGTTGAACTCGCGCGTGGTGCCTTTGCGGTAACCGCCGGCAACGGCGTACACTTCCAACGGAGTCGCGGCCTCGAACTCGCCCGTCGCCGCGAACCAGCGCAAGGCGTCGATGGCGTGGCAGCCGCCGACCAGAAAAGCACTCACGCCCTGGGCGATCGTTCGTGCATCGTTCCAGCCCGACCACCAGCTTCCGATGTAGCTGAGGTAATCGGTCTCCACGTAATAGGGACGTCCCAGGGCGTTGTCGGCCAAGAGCGCCTTGAGCGTCCGGAACAAGGGGTTCCAGCGGAGCACGAAGCTGACGACGGTGATCACCCCCGCCCGCCGTACAGCCCTGCGCATGGCGCGCAGCTCCTCCAGACTGATCGCCGCCGGCTTTTCGATGAGCAGGTGCTTGCCCGCCTCGGCAGCCGCCAAGACCTGAGGACAGTGGACGTGCTGTGGCGTGCAGATCGACACGATATCAACGCCGGGGTGCCGGAGCGCCTTGTCGAAATCATCGTACAACGCGACGTTGTTCAGTCCGGCTGCCGCGGCCCTCTGCCCGGCCTGCTCGAGCCGTCGGCTGCAAATGGCGATCACGTTCGTATGGGGGTTCTGCACGTAGGCGGAGATGTGCCGCGAGGAGACCCATCCCGCCCCGACCACCAGAACACCGTAGGACTCGTTCATGCTCTTCCTTCCGCTTCGATTGTCCGATCTCTCACCGCATGACCGCATTGGCGAACGGCGTCCAGCATGGCGACGAGATTGGCCGCCGGCGTCTCGGGCGCGAGGGTGCAGCCTGAACTGACCACCAGCCGCGCGTGCCCTGCGGAGCGAGCCGCTTCCATGAGGTCGATCGTGGCTCTTCGGACGGCCTCGGGCGTGCCTTGCGCCAGCAAAGCTACCGGGTCGAGATTGCCCCAGATGCCGATTTCCGGTCCCAAAACCTGGCACGCCCTGGCGATCTCGAGTTGATGATCCAGCTCCAGCACGTCGGCCCCCGATGCGGCCATATCGGCCAGGATATGCGTCGTGTTGCCGCAGATGTGCAGGGAAACCGGCAGGGAAACACGCGACTTGAGCCGGGAGATCACCTCGTGCTCCCTCGGCAACGCCACCTCGCGATAGAGTCGCGGCCCGACGAGGCCAGCCGGGGAATCTCCGCCGCTGAGCATGTGCGCGCCCGCTGCCGCAAGGGCCAGCGCATAGGCGACCGCGTAGTCAGCGCATCTCTCCATCAATGCCTCAACCATCGGCCGGTCATCCGTCAGGCTTGTCATCGCCTTTTCAATACCCATGAGGGCACAGGCCAGCGAGAACGGATACTGGTCGAAGCACGCCACGATGAAGACGTCGTTCCCCAGGGCGTCGACAATCTGGCGCAGGGCCTCGAGCATGAGCGGCCAGCGGCCTTGCGAACGGGGATCGGGCGGAGGGATGCGGTCAATGTCGGCGGCGTTGCGAATCGTCGGTTCACCCGTTCCCGCCATCGGCACGTCCTCCGCCGGGAAAGCCGTCGCCGCGCCCAACGCCGAAGCGGTCACCCACGTATCGGCCGAGAGCCAGATTGCGTCGGGTCGGAAGATCTCGTGGTAGCGGATGACGCAGTCGGCCAGGGCGCGGGGATTGAGCGTGTACTCCCGCATCGAAACTCCCGCGACCCGCGCGCAATAATGCACGGCGAGCGGCCCGGACACGGCCCGGGAAACCGGCCGGCCCGCCAGAGTCTGGCTGACCAGGTATCTGGAACTCTCGTGGTCGTTCATGGCAACATGGCCCTTCGCAATACTATCGCCGATCCAGTCGTCCCGCGAAAGCCCTTGGTAGCTTGAGACGGCGGCAGGTATGCTGAGTCAGGACAGGGCTCATCGACGGCGACAGCTGTTCGCACTTTTCCACGAAGGAGATATCCCATGGGGATCATTCCAAAGCGGCGGATTTCCTTTCTCATGCTGCTGGCGACGGCGGCGCTGGTCTTGCCGGCCCGGGCCGGAGGCAAGAAAGACACCCTCACCCTCGCCGTGCACTACGATTTCTTCCTGTCCGACGGTGCGGTCGTGCGCGACGCGTCGGGTCTGCGGCACGTAGGGAAGCTGGTGAATGGCTCGATCGTCCCGGGGCGTCGCCGCAATGCCGTCCAGTTCGACGGCAAGGGGATGATCGTCGCGGAAGGCATGCCGGAAACCCTCGACCCTTCCGGGCGCGCGTTCGCCCTCGGCGCGGCCTGCTTGCCCACGGCAGGCGATGGCGTGATCGCCTCGATGGGCGACCGGTCCAACGGCTTCTGTCTTTTTCTCAAAGGTCGCAAGCCACACTTCGCCATTCGCTCCAGGGGAAAGCTCGTCCAGATCGCCGACACGGAACCGTTGCCCCTCAAGCAGTGGTCGCTCATCCTCGCGGGAATGAACGCGCGCGGCGAACTCTGGCTG
Organism: Isosphaeraceae bacterium; assembly: GCA_049966735.1. Lineage (GTDB taxonomy): Bacteria > Planctomycetota > Planctomycetia > Isosphaerales > Isosphaeraceae > Aquisphaera. The sequence goes on along the minus strand of JBMFUH010000500.1, from coordinate 1,532 downwards.
CGCGTCAACAATGCCCCGATCGCGCAGGCTCGGGGACGTTTCCTTGCCAAATGCCCTGCCGAGCTTTTCTGCGTCGGCGCCGATTCCGGAACGCCCGTACTTGACGGCCCGACGCCGCCAGGCTGGAAAGGTCAGCTTCAAGAGGTTCGACTCTACTGGGGCGAATTCGACGTCACCGCCGAGCGTGAAACGCTCAAGGACTGGTACGACCTCTCGGGCTGCGGCTGCCGCTAGAGCGGTTTGCAGACGGCTTGCACGCTGATCAAATATCGTAGGGTCCGCTGTGCGGACCAAATGCCCCAGCCATCGGTCCGCACAGCGGACCCTACGGTGAGCCACCGGCCCGAAAACCGCCCAAGCCGGTGCGCGACATCATGTCTCTCGAAAGCGGCCAAGCTCGTACTCTTGTCAGATACCGCATGTCGTGGGACAATGGATTGCAATGCATAAGGGAGAGAATAACCCATGGCTACTGTAACCACGCCCCAGGATGTGACCGTTGCCGACTTGCTCCATCGTCTGGGAGGGATCGCCGCGTCTCGCGTTCGCCTCGTGCCAACCCCGGGGACGGCCACCGAGCGGGATGTGATCGACGTCCACGACCGCACCAACCGGCTCTGCGAGCTGGTCGATGGCGTTCTGGTGGAGAAGATCATGGGTTTTGATGAATCTCGGTTCGCCGTGTTGCTCTCCACGCACTTCGCCCGTTTTCTCGAAGAGCACGATCTTGGCACCATCATCGGCGCAGATGGCATGGTCCGTCTCTTCCCCGGGCTGGTGCGCATCCCGGATGTGGCGTTCATCTCCTGGGCGCGATTCCCCGAGAAGCGGCGGAAACGGGGCGAGATCCCCACGGTCGCGCCGGATCTCGTCGTCGAGGTGCTGAGCAAGGGGAATACTCCACGCGAGATGAAGCGCAAGCTGGACGAGTATTTCCGCGCTGGCGTCCGGCTCGTCTGGTACGTCGACCCCAGGCGTCGAACCGTTCGCGTCTACACCGCTCGCGAGAAGTCCGTCGTGCTCGACGAAGATCAGCATCTCGATGGCGGCGACGTCTTGCCCGGCTTCTCGCTGTCGATTCGCGACTGGTTCGATGAGGCCGAACGCACCGGGCCGCGGTAGATGAGATGGCCCATCCGGAGATCAAGGCAAGGGACGGAAGGGAAATCAAACCGAGCCGCACGCGGACTGTGATCGTCGGGTCGCTTGGTGTGCTTCTTCTCGGCCTTGTCGCCTGGGCTTTGCTCTCCCACTGGCGGGGACTGGCGTCGCCGTCGAGCAATGCGATCATGGTGATCGCGCCCTACTGGTACAACGGCACATGGGTCTTCGATGACGCCTCGGCGGGACTGAAACGCGAGCCGTTCGTTGCCGGCGTGCCGGAGATGATCGACGTGCTGGTCAAGGACGTCCCCAATGCCGAGGAGGGGTTCCGGCTCCTCTTCTCGGCCCATCCGTTCCCCGGCTACCAGAAGAAGCTCTCCTGGCTGCGCGGGGACATGGGAGGCAATTACTACAAGCTCGACGATCCG
>JBMFUH010000499.1:0-5571 GCA_049966735.1 Isosphaeraceae bacterium | reverse complement strand
CGCGAGAATCCGGGACCGTCCCGCTGCCACGGTCCTGCTTCGCTCTCCTCGCGCGGATGGTCATGGGCCTTTGTCTCGTCGCGGGGGTGCTAACCATTCAAGCTCAGGGCCAGGGCGCATCCGCCCTTCGGGTCCGGCTCGAGGCTGGCGACGACTCGTACTACGTGGGAGAAGGAATCGAGCTGGCCGTCGCGGTGACCGCTCGCGACCAGCGGCCCAGGATCGAGTTGCCCCGGCTGAACCGGGCCGAGATCTGGACCGCCGGCACGTCGTTTCGTCCCTTGAGCACGAGTGGAATTGGCAACTTTGTGACGGGACGGAACATCTACCTCACGCGCCTGCGGCTCGTGCCGCACCAGACCGGTCCGCTCCTGGTCCCACCGGTCGAGGCGCGTCTGGACGGCCAGTCGGGCAAGAGCAAGGCGCTCTCGCTCAGGATCGTGCCCGTGCCGCTTCTGGGCAGACCGGCCGAGTTCCTGGGCGGCATCGGCGCGTTCTCGGTCGAGGCCAGCGTCACCCCCGCCACGCTCCGGCTGGGCCAGGAGTTGACTTATCGGATCACGATCCAAGGTCCCGCCGCATGGGGCTCGGTGGACCGACCCGAGCTGAGCCGACTGAAGCGCGGTCCCCTGGCGCCTCGGGTCAATGATCTCCCCGACGAGGTCAGCCACGAACCACCGAGGCGAACGTGGGTCTACCGCATCCGCCCCACCCGAGCGGGTGAAGCCGTGCTGCCGCCGGTGTCCATCGCCGCGTTCGATCCCGATCTCGAGCGCTACATCACCCGGGTCACCCAGGGGCTCTCCGTCAAAGTGATCGCCGCCCCGACACTGGATCTCAGGACGTTTCATTACAATGCGCCGGATACCAGGACCAGTGGAAGAATCTTAGCCACCAGCATCTTCGCCACGTACGTGACGACACTGATCGTGGCGTCTGGCCTGGCCGCGGTGCTCCGGAACAAGCGACAACCCGGCGGGCTGATCGGGCCGAAACTCGCCCAGCGTTTCGCGCGACGGTTTACCCGCAAGCTGACCGCTCGGTCCAAAGCGATCCTCCGCCGCGATACGGCCGAAGCCGAGGCGCGGACGATCATCGGCGGCCTGATCTCGTATGCACAGATTGGCGCGGGGCGGCCGCCAGGCGCCATCACACCCGCCGAGGCCGGCCAGATCGTGCTCGACCTGACCGGCTCCAACAAGCTTTCGAACGACGCCGACGCCCTGGTCGTGCGGTGCGACCGGGTGCTCTTCTCCGCGCCGGAAACTCGAGACGGTGAGCAGCTCTTGAGCCACGCCCGCGAGCTGTTTCGGGCTCTCGGGCGCACATCGGGCATGGCTGGGGAGGCGATGATCGGCAAGACCGATGGAGCAACCGTGACGGATGATGGAAGGGCAAACGATCATTTTCCCCCCCCTGCAAAGGGGGGGGCAGGGGGGTGAGCCCGTAGGATGCGCTCAGCGAAACGCCAGCTCGGGCGACCGGTCGAGAGTGGTGTTGTTGAACAGCTCGCGTGTGGGGCCTGTCTGGGCGCGGGGCCTGACGACCTCGAACCCCTCGACCCGCAGCGCGGGAATGACCTTGTTGATCAGGTTTTCGATCATCGTCAGCGGCTCGCCCTGGTCCGGGCCAACGAACAGGTAGGCGATGCCGTCCTTGCCCATTCGCCCGGTCCGGCCGATCCGGTGAACGTAGTTCTCGGGATCGTCGGGGATGTCGTAGTTGATGACGTGGCTGATTCCTTCCACGTCGATGCCCCGGCCCACCACGTCGGTGGCGACCAGCACGGGCACCGAGCCGTTGCGAAACCCGCGCATCACGCGATCGCGCGCCGACTGGGGCAGATCGCCGTGAATCGACGCCACTCCAGGCACCACCCTGCGCAGCCGGTCGGCCAGGCGATCGGCCCCGCGTTTGGTGCGGGTGAAGACGATGCACTGCCGCGGGCGGTCGCGCTTCAGCAGGTGGACCAAGAGCTCGACCTTCCGGTCGTGGTTCACCGAGATGTAAAACTGCTTGATGGTCTCGACCGAGGGCTCGTCGTGAGAGAGGTTGACCTCGATCGGATGGTACATGTAGCGATGGGACAGCTTGCGAACCTCGTCGCTGATCGTCGCCGAGAGCAGCATCGTCTGATGCGGGACGGGCACCTTGCGCAGAATGCGCTCGATGTCGGGACGGAAGCCGATGTCCAGCATCCGATCGGCCTCGTCGAGCACGACGTGAACAATTTCGCCCAGATAAAGCGTGCGCCGCTCCATGTGGTCGAGCACTCGGCCCGGCGTGCCGACCACGATGTCGACGCCTCGGCTCAGGGCCCGGAGCTGGCGCTCGATGGGCTCGCCGCCGTAGATCCCGCAGATGGCAACGTCCCGGCCGCGGGCCAGCTTTTGCAGCTCGCCAACGATCTGCTGGACCAACTCCCGCGTGGGGGCCAGGATGATGGCCTGCGGCCCGCGCCCACGGGACTCCATCATCTCGATCAGGGGAATCCCGAAAGCGGCCGTCTTGCCGGTGCCCGTCTTGGCCTGACCAATCACGTCAAGACCATCAAGCGCCTCGGGAATGAACGCCGCCTGGATGGGGGTGGGGTAGGAATATCGGGCGTGTTTCAGGGACCCGAGCATCTCCCGGCTCAGGCCCATTGTCTGGAATCCCGTGGTGGATTCCTCCGTGGCTCTACGACTCAAACAATCCTCCAGAAATGTCAATCTCGCGGTAATGGACGCCGCGACTCGTAGCGCGCGGCAGACAGTTAGTTGTGATCCTCTTTCTTGACACAATGATTCTAAGATGTTTCGGAGATTTCGTCAAAGCCATTACGGCACGTGTCGCCAAACACCCACACACCACCGCTTCTCCACACATGTCGATGGGTCTGGGCGGGCGCATTCCATGTCGCGAACCATCCACGCAGGGAGCCTGAGTATGAAAAGTCGCTGGTGAGCGTGAAAACCAACCACCCCTGATGAATTGCCACCGCACCCCCCCTGATACGACAATTGTCCCAAGTACGTCGCATGCCGTGCGGTGTCCTGTTACGGAGAAGCGGTCATGGCGCGGGCAAGATGGTGTCTGGCAGCGGTCATTATCGCGCTTGGATGCGGCCAGTGGGCCCAGGCGGAAATCCGGCGGGGCGTGGTCCTGGCGCACGACGGCTCCCCGGCCAGGGGAGCGCACGTCTGGGTGGTCAAGCTCTGGATCCAGCATCTCGACCGGGTCGACGCGACGGCCGATGAGAAGGGCCGGTTCTCCGTCTCGCTGGGGCCGGGATCCTGGATCTTCCCGGCGAGCCTGGGAAACCAGGGGATGGACGTGATGGACGTGATGGTCGCGGGAGGCCACGCCGTCAAGCCGCTCATTCTTCGGCTCACTCCACAAGGCCGCCTCCGCGCGCGGCTGGTCGAGGCCGAAACCGGCAAGCCAATCCAGGGAGGCCGGCTGGAGATCGACAACGGCCTGGACCCGACAACGGACGCCGACGGCCGCTTCGAGGTCGGCGGACTGAGCCGGTCCCGCTACCATGAGTCGTTCGTGGTCGCCCCGGGCCGTGAGCGGAAGCGCGTGCTCTTCGAGATGTCGGACAAGCCCGTCACCGACCTGGAAATTCCCGTCGCGCGCGGGGGCCGGGCAACCGGCCGCGTGCTCGACCTGGACGGCAAGCCGATCCCGGGGGCGTTTGTCGGCCGATCCACCTCGGGCTCGATCATTTCGCTGACCGGGCTCTGGGTCCGCGCCGACGGCCAGGGCCGGTTCGATCTCGACGGCCTCGTGCTCGACCGCACCACCTGGCTGAACGCCGTGGCCGATGGCTACGAGAGCGCCCAGCGCGACGGCGTCCATTGCGATGCGGGCAGCGGGCCGTTGACGATCGAATTTCGCCTGGCTCGCAACCCGGCCGCTGGCCAGGGCCGAAAGAAACCCGCCGGCAACCCGCTGGCCCAGGCCGCGGCCCTCCTGTTCGCCAACCGCCGAGACGTGTCCGGCGTCGTCCTCGACCTGGACAAGAAGCCAGTGCCCGGCGCAACCGTGCGCTGGGGCCCGAACCGGTCCGACGAGACGATCGAGACCCGGACCGGCGACGACGGCAAGTTCCGGCTCTCCCTCGTCCCCGACGAGCCTCGAGAGCTCTGCGTGATCCCCACCCAGCCCGACCTCGCGCCCAGCGTCTCCTCCATTCAGGGCCGAGGCAACCCGGAAGTCCGCATCGTTCTGACCAAGGGCCATACCGCCAGGGGCGTCGTTTGCGACGACCGGGGGACGCCGTTTGCCGGCGTGACCGTCCTGGCCGCCGTCGGCACGGAACGGCGCGGGGGACTCGCCCTTTGGGAGCGGAGCACTCATACCGACGAGCGGGGCCGATTCGTCGTGGAGGGACTGCCGGCCGGAGATTACACGCTGTCGATCGTCAGAGCCTCCGGCGGTAGTATACACACCGAGCAACTCAAGCTGGCCCCCGGCACCCACGTCGAGCGCAAGCTCAAGTTGTCTCCGGCGGGGCGATGAGCGGGGTGGCTGCCACCATGCCGCCATCGGATGACGTCGAGGCCTCGAATTATGATGTCGGTTAATTCAATCCTTAGCAAAATTAACCGACACCATTTTCCCTGCGAATCATGGTGTCAAGCGAATTATGGTGTCAGTTGATTTAATCCCTAGCAAAATTAACCGACACCATTTTCCCTGAATGTCGACGGTACGGAGTCGGAGCGGATGGTCATAGGCTGGGCGTGGACGGTTCTGCTCAATGGGACGGTCGGACTGGCGGCATACTGGACTGCGCGGTACGGGTTTCGCCAGCCCGCTGGTGAAGCCAGGACCCTGGCCGGGTTAACGCTGGCCTGGATCTGGATCACTTTGGGAATGATCATCCTGGGGGTTCAAGGGTGGCTGGGCCGAGGTCCGCTGCTGCTCTGGGCGGCCGCGCTGCTCCTGCTCGCCGCATTCCCGCGCCATCGGCACTCACGCCAGGATGAGAATCGAGAGGAGTCTCCCGCGCGTGGGGTCGTTGGACGAGCGGCAATCGTGGCATTGGGCTTATTCGCCTGGGCAGCGGTCCTCCTGGGCGTTGCTTCGACCATTCTCGCCCCTGCGCTCGTGAGCGATGGGCCCGTCTATCACCTTTATTCCGCGATCCGGTGGTGGAAGGCGGGGCGGCTTTTCCTCATTGCCATGCCCTTCGGCGATCCCGCCGCGACATATTTTCCGGCGGGTGGAGACCTCTGGCTCAGTTGGTTGATAGTTGGCCTGGGGAGCGATCACCTGGCGCGAATTGGTCAGGCGCCATTCCTGCTGATGGCGGGACTCGCTGTTTACGCGCTCAGCCGCCTGCTCGCCGTGGGAGCCACGGCGGCCCTGATTGCCGCCGTCTGGTTCATGACGTGCCATACTCTCATGACGTTCTCATTCGAGGCTAACGTTGATACGATCTTCGTCGCGGGATACCTGACATCTGTCTTTTTCGGTTTACGATACGCGCACGGGGAGAATGGCTCAAGCTCGCTCGTGCTGGCCGCGCTGGCCGCCGGGGCGGCGTGGGGGACAAGGCCCACCTCGACCATCTTCATCGTT
>JBMFUH010000498.1:0-5585 GCA_049966735.1 Isosphaeraceae bacterium | reverse complement strand
CCATGGACCTGAAGGTCTTGCTCCGGCACCATGCCCGGACGGGAGACTTCCAGGCGCGAGAGGCCGTGACGCTCACGCTGGACAAGATGGCCCGGGGCGGAATTTACGACCATCTCGGAGGCGGCTTCGCCCGCTATTCCACCGACGACCACTGGCTTGTTCCCCATTTCGAGAAGATGCTTTACGACAACGCCCTCCTGGCCTCGGTCTACCTGGAAGCCTTCCAGGCGACCGGAGATCAGAACTTCGCCCGGGTGGCCCGCGAGACGCTTGATTACGTCCTGCGCCGGATGACCGGGTCGGAAGGGGCCTTCTATTCGACTGAAGACGCCGACAGCGAGGGAGAAGAGGGCAAGTACTACGTCTGGTCGCTTCCCCAGGTGCGGCTGGTGCTTGGTGACTTGAGCAAGACATTTTGCTCTGTGTACGACGTTACCGAGGCGGGCAACTGGGAGGGGCAAAACATCCTCAACCTTCCCCGGCCCATCAACCAGGCGGCGAAGCTGCTGGGACGCGACGAGGCGGAGCTGAAGGCCGAGCTGGCGGCCGATCGAGCCAGACTGCTCGCCGAGCGCGAAGGCCGCGTGCCGCCGGGCAAGGACGAGAAGGTCCTTGTTTCCTGGAATGGTCTTTTGATCTCGGCGCTGGCCGTGGCGGGCCGTGCGCTCAAGGACCGGCGCTATCTCGACGCCGCGGCCCGTGCCGCCGGATTCATCCTCGGCCGGATGCGCGGAGACGATGGCCGGTTGCTCCATACTTACAAGGATGGCCAGGCAAAACTCAATGCATACCTTGACGACTACGCCGACCTGATCGACGGTCTGACCCGCCTTTACGAGGCGACCGGCGAGCCGCGCTGGATCGACTCCGCACTCGACCTGGCCCGCGTGATGATCGACGAGTTCGCCGACCCGGAGCAGGAGGGGTTCTTCTTCACCGGCAAGAGCCACGAGCCCCTGATCGCGCGGACCAAGGACCTGTTCGACAACGCGACCCCCTCGGGCAACGGCATGGCGGCGACCGCGCTTTTGCGCCTGGCTGCGCTCGGCGACCGCGACGATCTTCGCCAGGCCGGCTTGGGCGCGCTGGAGGCCGTCCGCGGCGTGATCGAAAACGCCCCTTCCGCCGCCGGTCAGAGCCTGATCGCGCTGGATCTGGCCCTCTCCCCGGTTCAGCAAATCGTGATGATCGGCGGCGAGGATCAGCAGGAACTGGAAACCGCCCTGGAGACATTGTACTCTGGTTTCTTCCTGCCTCACGCCGTGATTGCTCCCGCCACGGCCGAGCAGGCAACCGCCCTTGCCGGAAGGATGCCCGTCGTTGCGGACCGACCGAGCCAGGACAATCGAACCACGACCTATATTTGTGAAAACTTTACCTGCCAGGAGCCAGTCGTCGGCGTGGACGGCTTGATCGGTACACTCCGGAAGACCGGCCGGGGTCACGCAATCGATCAATAGGCTGAACCGGAACGTCCTGCATCGGTTCTTGTCCTTCCGCGCCCGGGGGCCGTCTGGACTGCTGCACCGAGTTTTGTGCAACAAAGGCAACGCTTTCGCGCGAAGGGCGGAAACTCGAAGTAGAATCAAGAGTGTGTTGGGGACGATGTAGACCCCGAGGGCCAAATGCCGTGGGTACGATGAAGGACCCGTCACCGCAAGAGCTGGCGGATACGTGGAATCAACTGGCCGGAGATCAGATCGACCCGGATGCCCTGGCGTCGCTGGTCGCTGCCATTCGTCACTGGCCAACAGGTCGCCTGGCCACGGGAGCCGGCCGACGCGGCCCGGCCATCATCGTGAGCTGGCAGAAAGTCAGTGGCTCGACATACGTGACCATGCGATCTTGAGCGAACAGGTCAGGCTTGCCGAAGCGGTTCCCGTTCAGACGAGCTTTTCCTGGATCTCATCAATGATCTCCTGACTGCCGCGCAACCGGGCGAACTTGCGCTGCCAGATGGCGAAGCAAGCTTCCTGAAGCTCCGGCCAGAGGGTCGCCACGCCATCGGTTGCCACGGTAACGTGATAGTCGCGATTGGCTGCCGAGAGCACGGTACAGTTCACGCATACATCCGTGACGACGCCAGTGATGATCAGGTCGCGGATGTCCCGGCTTCGCAAGGCCAGGTCGAGCGGTGTGCCGTAAAACTTGTCGTAGGTATGGCCCTGGATCACCAACTCGTGGGGGTGGGGCGCAAGATCCAGGACGATCTCGGCCGAATCGGGTCCTTGCTGGCTCTCAGGTGCAATCAGGCAATTGCCGGACGGGTAATTGAAGCCGGTCGGCTCACCTGGCCGGGCCGGCAGGTGCTCGACGCCAAACGGATCTCCGCGCAGGCAGGGAACCGCCGTGGAGTAGACGAACTCGGTGAAGATCACCGGCACCTGGTTTTGACGGCAGGCCTCGATGAGCCGCTGGAGAGCCGGAATGATGGCTCGTCCCCGTGGCACCTCGAGGGCCGCGCCGGGGTCGAGAAAGCCTCGTTGCATGTCCACGACGACGAGCGCGGTCCGGCCGGGGCGCAGCCAGTGCCGTTCGTCGATCCTGGCCTGCCTCAGGCGGAGAAGTGTTTCCAACTCGGACAAGGCGAGCCTCCTTTGCGGGTTGAGGGGTGTTCACATCCTGGTCTCTTGTGACCGGCTCTCGATAGTGTACAATCAGCGATCGTTGATGTGGCACTTTGGCCCGAAAAGCGGCACGTCGGGTCGTCGACCACGATGGGTGGATGCATAGGCGCTCCAAGTGATGATCTTGAAGCAACTTTCGGCGCGTGATCGGTGGATCGACGGTTGATTTCGAGGTCCCCGAAAGTGGCACAAAATGGCACTTTTTTCGTGTATTTCCAGCGTTTGTACACCACTGTACGATGGGGTCTTTTGAACCGGGAGTTGGGAGTAGCAGGCATCGCCGATTCCCGACTCCCGTGTCGGCAGTGTGCAGTGGAGGAACCTTCCGTGTAGTCATGGGTGATTGCTGTCCTGGTGCGAGGCGCGGCATCTTCTTTTTTTCCTATCCTACCTATATTATACCACGTGTTGCGGGAAGCGGATCGCATCGACGGCAAGAAATCGCCGGCTGTTTTGAAAAAACAATGATTTTACGGAAAATTCCGCATAACGCGCAAAATCGCTTGTGGAGGCCAGCGAACCGGCTCAAGCGGCATCAAGGGATTGCCCCCTGGATTTGAAGAGCGAAGAGAGCCCCAGATCAAACGGCCTCTCGCATACGAACCCGAAGCGTCAGCAAGGGAAACGGCGACTCAGCCGACGTGGCGGCCACGAATCCTCGCTCACGCTTCGGACTTCGTGTGGGTACGCGCCGCACTGTAACCATCGATCAAGGCCACACGGTCTTCCTGGGGGACACCTTGGTGGTGTTCACCGAGAAATCTCAAAAAACTTGTATTCGATTCGGGCCTTTGATGCACTAGAGCGGTTTGCAGTCGGCTTGCGCACTCATTGAATATCGTAGGGTCCGCTGTGCGGACCAATTGCTCTGGCCGTCGGTCCGCACAGCGGACCCTACGGTGAGCGATCGACCCGAAAACCGCTCTAAGTGGATAGCCAGAGTCAATAAGAATTGAAGGGCCGGTTGCGAGGTGGTCGTGTTCAATCGAGACATCGAAGCCCTGTTTCAGCTTGGAGTTCTTGCCGGCAAGAGCGACGGCCAGCTTCTCGAGCGGTTCAACAGCCGGCAGGCTGGCGCCAGCGAGGCGGCCTTCGAGGAGATCGTCCGACGCCACGGGGCGATGGTGCTGGGGGTCTGTCACCGGGCCTTGGGAAATCGCGATGCCGCCGAAGACGCCTTCCAGGCCACGTTTCTGGTGCTGGCGCTGCGTGCCCGCTCGGTAGAGCGCAAGGAGTCGCTCGGGCCCTGGTTGCACGGCGTGGCGGCGCGCGTGGCTCGTCGAGCCCAACGGGTCGAGCGTCGCCGCCGGGAAACGACGCTGCCGGAACACGGATTGACGGCGCCCGGCCCGTTGGACCCCGTCCAGCGCGAAACGGCCTCCATCGTCGACGCCGAGCTGGAGCGATTGCCCGAGAAGTACCGCCGGCCGGTCGTCCTTTGTTATCTGGAAGGGAAGTCCCAGGAGGAAGCCGCCTCGACCCTGGGGTGGTCCAAAGGGACCGTGTCGGGACGCCTGGCGCGAGCGAAAGACCTGCTCCGGTCGCGTCTCGCTCGGCGCGGGCTGGCTCCCCCGGCGGCCTTGCTGGGTGCCGGTCTGGCCGCGGAGGCCAGGGCGGCTGTCTCCGGGTCGCTCCTGCTGGCCACGGTCCGGGCCGCGACGGCGGCCAGACTGGCGGGGATGGAGGCCAGCCTCGTCTCGGGATCAGCGGCTCTTCTGGCCCGGGGCGTCCTCGGCGCGATGTTTCTGGGACGGGTCAAGCTCAGCGCTCCCCTCCTGCTGCTCGGGGTCGGCGCTGCCGTGATGGGCGCTCCCTTCTTCCGTGGCGTCCGGCCCGCGGCTCGGCCAGACGCGCACGTCTCATCCATCCGCCGTCATGGGACGCTTGTGCAGGTGCCGGGACCCGCTTCGTTCGTGGGTGTTGCGTTCACGCCCGACGGCAAGACGGCGATCTCCGCGCTGTCCGATGGCCTGGTTCAATTCTGGGACCCCGCATCCGGCCAGATGGTTCGATCGCTGGATCTCCTCAAGAAAGGGAAAGAGGAACGAACCGTGCTGCGCGGCTTCGCCCTTTCTCCCGATGGTTCGCGGCTTGCCGGCGCGGGGTTGGCTCGAGGTTCCGACGGCGGGCAGCAGAAAGGGACGGTCTGGATCTGGAGCACGGACGGCGGTGAACTCTTGCACAAGATCGGCGTCGGTTCGGCCGGCCTGGAATGCTTGGCGTTCTCGCCGGAGGGGGCCAGCGTGGCCACGGGTAATCGCGCGGGGATGATCCAGTTCTGGGACGTGACGACCGGCGAGGAGCTGTTGACGCTGCGGCTGGGCCGGGGCGTCATCCGCTGGCTTGCCTTCTCGCCCGACGGCATGACTCTGGCGGCCAGCGACGAGGCCAGCGGTCTTCAGCTCTGGAGCCTTGCCGCCGGCCGGGCCCTCGGTGTGCTGGCTCCGAACTCCCCGCGTGGCGTGCTTGCCCCCTCATTCTCTCCGGATGGTCGACTGCTTGCCTTCGCCACGACCGAGGGAGAGCTGGTTGTCTGGGATCGCGCCGGCGGCAGGACCCAGGCGACGGCCCGGTTTGACTGGCAAGACCCGCCCGCCATCGTCTTCGCCCCCGACAGCCGGTCGCTGGCCATCAGCGGAGACACGAATGGCAGGCTCTCGGTGATCGACACGGAAACCGGCCGCAGGCGCTGGACGGTCGGCCTGGGCGCCGGTCTGGGAGCCGGCGGCCTGGCCTATGCGCCTGACGGCAAGACGATCATCTCCGGCCGGGGAAACGTGCTGAAACTTGTGGACGCGGACGGGGGCGACCTGATCGAGGGGCGTGCGGATCGGTTACAATCGAATCCATGAAATGGGAACTCCTCTCAGCGAGGTGAGATGATGATCCTCAAGATGATTTTCTTCGGAGCAATGCTCGCGGGGATTCCCGTTGGCGACGAACCGCCAGCGCGGCCGG
>JBMFUH010000497.1:0-5590 GCA_049966735.1 Isosphaeraceae bacterium | reverse complement strand
CCGAGGGAAAACATGCTTTCCACACTCACAGCCTTGATCGTCTTTGGCCTCACGGTCACGGATGCCCGGAATCACCAGCACGCGGTCGAGCAATCGCCGATCTTTGTCTCCGGCGCAGGGGGGTATCATACCTATCGCATCCCTTCACTGATCGTGACCCGGAACGGAACCCTCCTTGCCTTTTGCGAGGGCCGCAAGCATTCGAGCAGCGACTCTGGTGACATCGACCTGCTGCTCCGGCGGAGCGTCGACGGCGGCAAGACCTGGGGAAAAACCCAGGTCGTCTGGGATGACGGCCCCAACACCTGCGGCAACCCCTGCCCGGTGTTCGACGCCACGACAAACACGATCTGGCTCCTGCTCACGCACAACCTCGGGACCGATACCGAAGGGGCCATCGTGAATGGAACCAGCAAGAAAACGCGCACCGTCTGGGTGACGAAAAGCCAGGATGAAGGAGAAACCTGGAGCCCGCCCGCCGAGATCACCGCGACCACGAAGCGCCCGGAATGGACGTGGTACGCCACCGGTCCGGGGATCGGCATCCAGTTGCGCGGCGGCCGGCTGGTCGTCCCTTGCGACAACGTGGTGGCCGGCAGCAAGATCCAGCAGTCGAACGTCATCCTCAGCGACGATGGCGGCAAGACCTGGCGGATCGGTGGCGTGGTCGGTCCCCATTGCGACGAGTGTCAGGTTGTCGAGCTGGCCGACGGCCGCGTGATGCTCAATATCCGCGGCTACCGGGGCAACCATCGCCGGCTGGTGGCGATCAGCACCGATGGCGGCGAGACGTTCTCCGCACCCGTTGAGGATGCCAGTCTCGTCGAACCGGTTTGCCAGGCAAGCATCCTCGGGATCAGTCGAACGAACGACATCCTGTTCTCCAACCCGGCCAGCACGCAGCGCGAGCGTTTGACCGTTCGCATGAGCGCGGACGGGGGCAAGACCTGGCCCCACGCCAGGGTCTTGCACGAGGGCCCGTCGGCTTACTCCTGCCTGGCGCAACTCAAGGACGGCACCCTGGCCTGCCTCTACGAGCAAGGCCGGAAGAATGCGTACGAGACCATCACCCTGGCCCGTTTTTCACGCGACTGGCTGGCCAGCCAGCGCATGGCCTCGCGGCCGCGGCGCATTCTGTACAACCTGGATGGCGATTCCTGCATGTTTCTCAAGAAGGGATCGAAGGGCCCCGAGACGATCACCGCCGACGATCTCAAAGCGGCTGTCCATGAGCTGACCGAGCCGGGTAGCCAGGTTGACACGCTCCTGGTTTGCATCAACGCACAAGTGATGTATTATCCCACGAAGGTCGGCACCCTCCGCGGCGCCGACTGCACGCCCGAAGAGCGCCGAGGCTGGCCCGCCAGCGAGGAGCAGCGGTTCCGTAACGTGCAGGCCATGTTTGACGCCGGCATCGATCCCTACGCGGTGCTGCTGGCCGAGGCGAAGAAGCGGGGGCTCGAGGCCCTGCTCACCTTCCGGGTCAACGACGCCCACGGCAACGACTTCCTCCGCACCGCATTCTGGCGCGAGCACCCGGAGTATCGCCTGGGTCATGGAGCGCTCGATTTCGGTCACGACGCCGTCCGCGACTACGTCTGCCGGCTGATCGAGGAAGCCGTGCAGCGGTACGACTGCGACGGCATCGAACTCGACTTCCAGCGGTTCCCAACCTACTTCAAGGACGGGACGACCGAGGAACGTGTCGCGAAGATCAACAGTCTGGTCGCTCGCGTTCGGACGTTGCTCGACGCCCAGGGAGCGAAGCGCGGGCGACGTCTCATCCTCGCCGCGCGTGTCCCATCGGATTACGGTCGCACTCCCCCCAGCTACGAGACTGCTCGCTCCATTGGCTGCGACCCGGTTGAATGGGCCAGACAGGGATGGATCGACTTCCTGACCGTCTCGGAGTTCCTTTTCGTCCGCTACGATCTGCCTATCAAGCCATGGAAAAAGCTGATCACAAATGTGCCGGTGTACGGCGGCATCGAGTGTGCGGAGGGGGGCAAGCGCGAGCAAAGCTTGACGGCGGCAGGCTATCGCAAGGCGGCCCGGCATCTCTGGACCGATGGCGCCGATGGCGTGTACCTGTTCAACTTCTTCACCCCGCGCGAACATGGCGCCGAGGCGTTTGAACCGCCATTCTCGGCGCTCCAGGAGATTGGCGATCCGAAGACGATCGATGCGGCCGATGCGGCTGCCGCACAGCAGCACGGATGGCGCCAGAAGGAATTCCTGATCACCTTCTGGAGCCCGCCGCCGGCCGTTGACAAGGCTCTCGCGGCCGTCGCCGCGGAGCATTACAACTTGACCTGGGTTCCTGAAGAGGGGCTCGACGGCGTCGCCAGGCATCACCTGCGCGCGATGCTCACCAGCGATCTCTTGAATCCCGCCACGCTGGAGCATCCGGCACGCCGCGCCCAGCTCGACGCGCTCATCAACCGCGTGAAGAACCACCCCGCGCTCGAGGCTTATTTCCTCACCGACGAGCCGGGCGCGGGGGCGTTTCCCGGGTTGGGGAAGCTGGTCGCCTACCTGCGCGAGCGCGACCCGGTGCATCTGGCCTACATCAATCTGTACCCGACCTACGCCAACGAGCGGCAACTGGGCGTCACCGCCGACGCGGCCGCGCGCGAGCGTGTCGGCATTCCCAACAACTTCGCCGGCGTCGGCACGAGCAACAAGACCGTGCTGGCCTACCAGCATCACCTCAAGAAGTACCTGGAGATCGTCAAGCCGGACCTCATCAGCTACGACCACTACCACTTCCTCAAACACAGTGACGGCAACCAGTACTTCCTCAACTTGGGCCTTATCCGCAAGGCCGCCCTGGAGGCGCAGAAGCCCTTCCTGAACATCATCCAGGCCAGCACCGTCGAGCAGTCATGGCGGTTGCCCAACGCACGCGAGCTCAGGTTCCTGGTCTTCACCACGCTGGCCTACGGAGGGCGAGGAATCAGCTATTTCCTCTACTGGGGGCCGAAGTCGCAGGGAGGGCTGTATCAGGACGGCAAGCCCTCGCCGCTGGCCAGGGACGCCGCTCTTTTGAACGCCGAGCTCGCCCGCCTCGGCCCGATTCTCCTGACCCTTGAGTCAACCGGGGTCTATCACACAGCCCCCCTGCCCTACGGAACAACCGCCGTCCCGCCGAGTGCACCGGTGCAATTTCAAGGTAAGGGCGAATTCGTCCTGGGCCTCTTCGGCCATGCTGGCAAGACCACCGCGCTTCTGGTCGTGAATCGCAATTACCGCCAGCGCGCCACGGCGACGTTGAAGATCGGCATGCCGGGCGACCGAATCCAGGAACTCGATCGCCGGACGGGCCAGTGGACCGAGGGCGAGAAACTGGGATCAGACCGCATCGTGAAGGTCCAGCTCGGTCCGGGTGATGGGAGAATGTTCCGGCTTCGCGACTGAGGGAGGAACTGAACGTTGCAGGTTGTCAATTGTTGCTCCGGGAGCAGGCTGCGTCAGTGGGAAAAGACGTACAGACCGACCATGACGGCGGTGAGCACGGCGGCGAGAATCCTCGGGTCGGTCGCCCCGCTCAGCTTGCCGTGGAAGAGCACCTGGAGGGGATTCGGCCAGGTGAGGCTGTCCACGACCGCGGGGTCAGGCCGGGGCGTGAGCAGGCTGACCACGACGAGCACCAGGCTGCACAGGCAGAAGTTCCACCACGCCTGCATCAGGTACGAGATCCCCAGACC
Source organism: Isosphaeraceae bacterium (assembly GCA_049966735.1). Classification (GTDB taxonomy): domain Bacteria; phylum Planctomycetota; class Planctomycetia; order Isosphaerales; family Isosphaeraceae; genus Aquisphaera. Next base: position 1,883 of record JBMFUH010000497.1, on the reverse strand, counting down.
GTCGGTGATCAACTTGGTCGTTCCGAAGACCGGCAAGTCGACCACGAACTCGAGCAGGCCCAGGAGGAACCCGAATATCAACGTGGTGAGTGCCGCCTGCTTCGTGGCCCCGCGCCAGAATACACCCCAGAGGAAAAGCGTGGTCAAAGGGGGCGCCAGGAACTCGGCGGGCATCTTGTTGATGGCCTCGAAGATCGAATCAAAGTACTTGCTGGCCTGGGTCGACCAGAGCATGGCCAGGATCATGACGACCACGGTGCTGACACCGCCGATCCGTACCAGCGTCCAGTCTTTGGTCCGGGGACGGAAATGCTTGACGATGTCCATGGCCACGACCGTGCCGATGCTGTTGAGCGCCGCGGCCGTGCCGCTCATCGAGGCCGCCAGGATCGACGCGGCCACCAGTCCCTTCAGTCCCGTCGGCACCAGCCGGTTGACCAGCACCGGAAAGGTCTTGCGGGCCTCGTCGCCGATCGCGTCCTTGAAGAGCACGTAGCCGATGACCCCGGGCAGAACCATCAGGAACACGGGCAGGATCTTGAGTGCTCCGGCGAAGAGCGCTCCGTTCTGCGCGTCCGTTTGCGTCCGCGCCCCCAGCACGCGCTGGACGATCGTCTGGTCGGTACACCAGTACCAGATGCCCAGGATCGGGAAGCCCAGGATGAAGCCGTACCAGGCGTAGCCGTCGCGGCTGTCGGCATGAAGCATGCTGAGCTGGTTCGGCTTGACGGCGGCCCGGAAATCTGCCCAGGAAGAGATCCCCACCGAGGGCAAGGCATGAATCGACAGGACTGTCACCGCGATGGCCCCGGTGAGCAAGATCATCGACTGGATGGTCTCCGTGAGCATCACGGCCCGCAAGCCTCCCATGACCGTGTAGAGCGCGGTGAGGATGGAGATCACCAGGATCGAGGTCGTGACATCGACCTGAAAAAACTCCTGGAAGACCGTTGCGCCTGCATAGAGCGTGAAGCCGATGTGAATGAGCATCGCCGAGAGGATGGCCATGCAGGCCATGATCGTCCGGCAAAGCGGACTGTAGCGGCGGTCGAGAAATTCGGGCAGGGTCGCGATGTGCGACTTGAAATAAAAGGGGGCGAAGACGAGCGCCAGCAGAACCAGCGTGAAGGTCGCCATCCACTCGAAGTTGCCGATCACCAGGCCGAACTTGAAGCCGCTCTCGGGCAGGCCGACCATGTGAATGGCCGAGATGTTCGACGCGAAAAGCGCCGCCCCCACGACCGGCCAGGGAAGCGCCCGGCCGGCCAGGAAGTAGACCTCGCCGGTCACCTCCTTTCTCCGCACCGACAGCATGCCGAGCGCGGTGATGCCAACCAGGTAAGCCACGATGATGACCAGGTCCAGTAGCGGGATCGTCATGATTCAGACCTTTGAAAACGCCCTTTCAAGCCCGGCAGCGGCCGTCGCCGCCGCATTCTTGCACGCCTGGAGGAGGGTGCCTCAGTCCTGGCCGACCGAGCCAGAAGAATTCTTGAGGAATCGCGTGACCTTCAAACCAACCCGCCCCAAGGATTCATATTGCAGGGCCTTGGCTTCCTGTCGGCTCTCACGATCATGGAAAGTCATGATTCTCTCTCGGCTGGCCGGCCGATTGCCAGAACCTTGTCGGGTTTTGGGCAAGGGATGAACCGGAAAATGGCCGCCCTTTCCCCTGATCCGGGACAAGCTGCTCGCGGCCGAATCCCGTTCGAGCAGCCGCCACAGAGGAAGGCCAGCACGACCAGCCCCACGACCGAGACAACCAAACCGATCCGGAAGGACAGCGGGTCGTAAAAGTAGACTAGCTTGTGCTTGCCCGCCGCGACAGCCGCCCCGCGCATCATGCGGTTGACCCGATAGATCGGCGCGGGTTTGCCGTCGAT
>JBMFUH010000496.1:0-5597 GCA_049966735.1 Isosphaeraceae bacterium | reverse complement strand
GCTCCTCAGGCTCCAGCCAAGGCTTACCCGGCACCTCAGGCGCCGGCCAAGATCGCCCCGGCTCCTCAGGCGCCGGCCAAGATCGCCCCGGCTCCTCAGGCTCCAGCCAAGGCTTACCCGGCACCTCAGGCGCCGGCCAAGATCGCCCCGGCTCCTCAGGCGCCGGCCAAGATCGCCCCGGCTCCTCAGGCTCCAGCCAAGGCTTACCCGGCACCTCAGGCGCCGGCCAAGATCGTCCCGGCTCCCCAGATGGGCGCTCCTTACGCCCCGGCAAAGGCCGCACCCCAGTCTTGACCCCCCGATCCGGCCTGAACTGAGCTTGGTCCTTCGCGCTCAAAGCGGGACCAAGCTCAATCCGTTTCACGGTTCGCACCCCGGGCGACGCTTTCCACGAGGAAGCGTTGCCTTGTTTTGGCGCGTTTCACGGACGCTTGATCGGGACGGTCCTTGTCGACATCTCAGTCTTGATCGCCGTGGCGCGGCATGAGCGTCGCCTTATCCTTCGGAATAATGGCGGCGAGTCCACTGGTTGTACTCCATCATGAATTGCTCGGCCGCTTTCCCGATCGGCCCTGGCAACGGGATCAAACCATGATGTCGCGCCAGTGCCTGATAGTTGACAATACTCCGGCCTCCGACGAAGATCGGCGTCGGCGCGATCCTCTCGAGCTCCTGAAATCGTTTCTTGATGTTTCGGGACAACACGAAGGAGAGAGCCAGTGCCGAGGGACGCAAGTCCTGTACTGCCGCTCGATACTCCCGTGCCGGGAGATCGACGCCCAGGTTGTAGACTTTCCAGCCGCGGAGTTCCATCGCAAGGTTAAAGATCAGCACTCCACCTTCATGTCTGTCACCTTGCACCGTGCCGATGATCACGCTGTGCGTCGGAAGGGCGTTCCTCATTCGAGCTTGCTCGATCAAGCCGCACAGTTTTCCGCGCAAGAAGACCGTGAGCAGCCGCTCCTTGTAGACCAGGAGATTGCGGCGAAACCACCCTTCTCCTGCCTCGACCAGTGCAGGGTAAATGACCTGCTCCACCAGTGCGATGGGATCGAGCCCACCGGCAAGCCTGGCAAATTCGCGATCGGCCCCCTCGTTGTCTCCAGCGAGAAGCCGCCCGATCAATTCATTGACTATGCTCTCGGACGCCGGACTCGGCTGGAGCAACTCTGTTGCCCCAAGATCGATGTGGCCGTCGTTCACGAGCGAGATCAGTTCGCCGATCGACTGCCCGCCCGCACGAGCGAGCTGGCTCAAGCGGCAGAGCGTCTGCACCTGTTGCCGATCGTACCGGCGATGCCCGGCGGGAGAACGGCACGGCACGGGAAATCCATAGCGCCGTTCCCAGACCCGCAGGGTGTGACAACTGATTCCGGAGAGCTTCGAGACCGCGGCGATCGAGTACAGCGGCTGGGAAGTCATCTCGGGAATGGAACCCGACTCGAGTTTCATCTCAGAGGCCGAGCCGGGGCTTACCAGGGAGGCCTCATCGACCTCCGAATTGGAATCACTTTCCATGGTTCTGGCCTGGTGGATGGCCCGCGGTTGAAGAACGTCGCCAAGGCGATCCTCGCGTCCAGCACTACCTTCAGTATAGAAGTGCTGGAAAACCATCGCCAGGGAGTTGTCGGCTCTTCCCCGACGTTGAATTGACGCATGCGAATCGCCGCGCTGGCCTTTCAGCAAGCCGGCTGCCGATCTTCCCCCTGGCTTCTCTCCTTGGCGCGCTCGGCCGGTTGGTACGCTTCCTCCGCGGTGAGGATGCTTTGCGCGATCTCCACGAGCTTGCGATTACGCTCGCTGGCCAGGCGCTGAAGGCGTCGAAACGCTTCGTGCTCGTCCAGGCCCGTGCGCTTCATCAAGAGCCCCTTGGCCTTCTCGATCACCTTGCGATCCTCGAGAGCCTGGCGGAGATCGGCCGCTTCCTGGCGGAGCGCCTGAAACTGGTCGAACCGGCGGACCGCGACGGCGATGGCCGGCTCGAGATCGGCCTGCTTGATTGGCTTGACCAGAAACGCCAGGATGTGGTCTTCCTCGAGGCGTTCCAGCAAGTCTTGATCGTGGTAGGCCGAGACCAGGATGACCGGAATGGGGTGGTCGCGGTAGATCTCCCGGGCGGCCTCGATGCCATCCATCTCGGGCATCTTGACGTCGGAGATGATGAGGTCGGGGCGCGTCTCCCGACAGCGCTCGACCAGTTCCTGTCCCGTGCTGGCCGCCGCCACGACCCGGTGGCCGAAGCAAGGGAGAATGGTCTGCAAGTACTCGCGCATGTCAAGCTCGTCATCAGCAATCACGACTCGAAGCTGGCGGCTCATTTTCTAGCGTCCTTGACTTCGCGGCAGCGTGAGGATGATCTCCGTCCCGAGGCTGCCCGCGCCGAGGCCGGCTCGACCACCGTGGGCCTCGATGATTCGCTTGACGATCGCCATCCCCAACCCGGTACCGTGTAACTTCGTGGTGTAAAACGACTCGAAGATCTTGTCTCGCTGCTCGGTGGAGAGTCCCGGACCGTTGTCCCGGATGCGAATCTCGATCGCGCTACGGTCGTCGATCGTAGATGCGGCGGCCGAGATCTGGATCACGATCTCGGGCAGTTCGGCGCATGCCGCCAGCGCGTTGTCCAGCACGTTGCGGAAGACCTGCTCGAGGCGAAACGCATCGGCCTGGCAATCCAGGGTCACCCCTGCTGGCGGCTCCAGGAAACTCACCAGCCGGCCCGTGTGCTGCCGCTCGAGGTGCGACCAGGCCTGCCGCCAGATCTCGGCGAGATTGCAGTCGACGATCGACAGCTTGAACGGGGCGGCGAACTCGCGGACATCCTCGTAAAGGCGGTGCAGGTCGTCCTGCGCCTGCTGGATCCGATCGATCAGGTTTTTCAGGTCGGGCCGGTCGCGCAGCTTGAGTTCGAGCATCTCCAGACACGCCTGGCTGCGCTGCAGTGCGTTGCGGCTTTCGTGGGCCATCCCCGCGCACATCTGGCCGATGGCGGCCATGCGTTCGGAGTTCAACGCCCGTTCTTGTGCTCGCTTCAGCTCGGTGATGTCGTGGCCGACGATCAAGAGGGCGGGAGAGCCGTCGTAATCGGGCAGGAAGCGAATATTGCGGAGCATGCACCGGGTCGAGCCGTCGCGGCAGAGGATCGTGCTCTCGAGCTGCCGCTGAGGAACGCCGTCCGTCGCCTGGCGGCAGCACGCGACGAACTGGGAATGCTCCTCGCCGGGGACGAGCAACTCGAGAAAGTTTCTGCCCAGAACATCCCGGGCCAAGTATCCCGAGAGCTGCTCGGCCAGAGGACTGAAGGAGAGGATGGCGTGGTCGTCGGGACGAATCATCACGATCATGGATTCGGCCGCTTCCACCAGGCTGCGAAACGCCGACTCGCTCCGCTCCTTGGCCAGGGCAAGCCGGCGCTGGTGCATGAGTCCGCCGATCCGGATGCGCAGCGAGTCGGCGTTGATCGGCTTCAAGATGTAGTCGGAGGCGCCGCTGCGGAGGGCCTCGATCGCTTCTTCGAGATCGGAGTGAGCCGTGACGATGACCACGGCCGCTTCCGGCGCCCGGGCGCGCAGCCTGGGCAAGAAATCGAGGGCATTGCCCTCGGCCAACTGCCGGTCGATAATGATCACCTCGACCGCCTCCAGCGAGCCCCGCCCCAGCACCTCGGCCAGGGAGTCGAGCGGCTCGACCACGTAATCGTCCATCTCCAGAATGTCGCGCAGGTTTGCCCGCGCGTCGGGATCGTCCTCGACGACCAGCACTCGTCCTGCACGCCGGGCGGTTTGCATCGGGCTTGGGACCACGGGAGAAAAGGGGTTTCACGACTCTTGGCACAATGCCCCGATTTTCCGGCGATTCTAGCAAATGTCGAGCGGAAAACCGCAAGCGCGACCCGAAAGAGTGCCGGGACGGCCAAACAGCACTCCTCACGATCGGGCCGGCGGCGTCTTGAAACCCAGCTCCGGCGGGGTTCCCATGGAGCATGCTCCAGGCGACATGATCGCGCCTGTCTGTGTCTGGTCCGGCTCTCCGAAATGGGTTCATCCGATGAACAGGAAATGTTTGAATGACGCGATCCGGCGCCCGATCGCGATCGCGCGCGCCCGGCCAACGGCGGCCGGTGCTTGCCGGGCTTTTGTGCTCTCCAGCATGGTCTTGATGGGTCTCGTCCGCCTTGTCGCGTCCTCATCGCCGGCCGCGAGCCAGGACTCGCGGAACCGACCGCCTCGAGACAGGGTGAGCAGGCTCGATCCGATCCCGCCTGCTCTGCAAGCGGTCCGCGGAGTTCATCCCCGGACCTACCTGAGCTCTTCGCGGATCGCCCGGCTTCGCAAGGCCGTCACGACGACCCATGAGGGCGTCTGGAAGAAGATCCGTCTCCAGGCCGACCGGGCCTGGCGCGGTGGGCCGCCGGCTTACCGCAAGGATGATGGCCGCAGCGGAGACGAGCAACTCTGGCAGCACGAGGTGGGCAACACGTTACCGCTTTTGGCGATGGCCTACGTCGTGACCGGTGAGAAGCCCTACCTGGAGGCTGCCCGCCAGTGGGCGCTCGCCTCCTGCGGTTACAAGACGTGGGGCCTGGGCCGCATCGACGGTATGGATCTGGCCGCGGGCCATCAGCTTTACGGCCTGGCACTCGTCTACGACTGGTGCTATCACGACCTCGGTGACGAGGCCCGGCAGACCATCCGTCAGACGCTCGTCAAACGAGCCTCGGCCATGTACAAGGCCGCTGCCACGGGCTCAGTCTGGTGGAACCGGTCGTACCTCCAGAACCACCTCTGGGTCGACATCACTGGCATGGCGGCGGCCGGGTTCGCCCTCTTCGACGAGGTGGACGAGGCATCCGCCTGGATCGGCCTGCCGCTGGACAAGTTCCGCGAGACCATGGCTTCGCTCGGGCCCGACGGCGCCAGCCACGAGGGAGTCGGCTACTGGGAATACGGCGTTGAATATATGCTCAAGTTTGCCGACCTGAGCCGGTCGCTCCTGGGTGTGGAGCTGCTCGGAAACGACTGGTGGCGGAACACGGCGAACTACGCCTTGTACCTGACCCTTCCTCGCAATGCCTGGCGCGGGAGCAACTGCATCGTCGACCTGGCGGACTGCCCGCGCGGCCACTGGTACGGTCCGGAATACCTGCTCCGCGAACTGGTCCAGCTTCAACACGACGGCCATGCCCAGTGGCTGGCCGAGCAGGTCGATCGCGCGGGCGTGGCGTCGGAAGAGGCCGGCTGGCTCAACCTGCTCTGGTTCGATCCGTCCGTGCTTCCCGTGCCGCCCGCCGGTCTGCCGACGCTGCGCCACTTCGCCGACATCGGCATCATCTCGGCGCGATCGGGCTGGTCGGGAACCGAAAGCCTCGTCGTCTTCAAGTGTGGACCGTTCCTGGGTCATGAGGCGACCAAGCGGTTCTCCTACGATCCGGGAGGCGGGCACGTCCATCCCGACGCCAACCACTTCGTCGTCTTCGGCGACGGAGAGTGGCTCATTCGCGATGACGGCTATCAGCCGAAGTGGGCCCGGCTGCACAACACCCTGCTGGTGAACGGCCGCGGCCAGACGGGCGAGGGAGAGCAGTGGTTCAACGGCCG
>JBMFUH010000495.1:0-5610 GCA_049966735.1 Isosphaeraceae bacterium | reverse complement strand
CCGCCGGCCCACGACCGGCGGTGGCGGCGCGAACAGGTTGGCCTCGGGGTAGAACGAGCCCTTGCCATAGCCCTTGGCCCCGGGATGTTCGGTGACGGTGTCGTCGCCGGCGAGCTCGACCGGGCCGCGCGGGACGAAGCGAGCCAGGACAGCGGCGATGTACCGCCGTGCCAGCCGGCGGGTGGACCAGCGGCGGTGCGAGAGGGCGCGGTGATAACTGCTGGAGTGACCCGGGGCCAACGCGCCCAGGGTGCGGAGCAGGTTGGCGATGGTGCGACCGCCCACGGTGAGGATGGCGGCCAGCGCCAGCAGGACGAGGCGGCGATGAGTCGGTCGGGTCAGAGCCGGGGCCAGGGGTTCGAAGACAGTGTGGACCGGCCTGGGGAGCTGGCCGCAGATCCGCTTGAGCTGGCGGCGGCTCAGGCCGGCCTTGCGAGCCAATTGGCGGCGTTGTTCTGGGGAGATCCGTCTCTCGCGACGGCGGCTCAGGCGCGGCGGTCGGGCACTGTGACGCTCAACGGAGCCGTCCGCATCGCGAGGTCGACCGCTGGTGACGGTGGTTCTTTATACTGGCCATGAGAGCCTCCTTGTGTACGATGTGAGGGCCGGTTCCCACCCTCCATTGCACCAAGAAGACCCACCTCGGCGGAACCCGAGAAAAGGGAAAGAGTCGAACCGAGAGAGCAAGGTGGCCGGCAGTGCTGGGATGCAAGGTCTGCCAGGACCGGGAAGTCTTGAAAGCATCATGCCGGTAACGACATCCACCGCGAAAGCAACGTATCAGGCTGCGCGAAGTGGAAATAAGCCAGGGCTTGTACCCCAGAGCACCAAGGGTCGCCCATCGGCGAATGTACTCGTGCGCGCACAAGGCACTATACAACTGTGGCAACGCTGGTGAACGCTTACCATGTTGACCCGGGGACGCCGCCGCTTTAGGCTGCATGCATGAGCTACGAGGTCGAGGTGAAATATCGGTCGGTCGATCACGGCCAGCTCGTTGCCCGACTCGCCGGGATGGGGGCCAGCGCGGGCGGCGCCGTCGACCAGGAAGATCTGTACTTCAATCATCCGGCACGCGATTTCGCCGCAACGAACGAGGCGTTCCGCCTGCGTCGGGTGGGCAGCGCGAACCGGATCACCTACAAAGGGCCAAAACACGCCGGTCCAACCAAGACCCGCAGGGAGATCGAGATCGAGATCGAAGCGGGCCCCGATGCGTTCCAGCAGCTCGTGGGGTTGTTCGAGATCCTCGGCTTCCGGCCTGTCGCCACCGTCCGCAAGCGCCGGGAATCGTATCACCTCACGTTCCAGGACCATGAGGTGGAAATCGCTCTCGACGTGGCCGAGGGGCTGGGCTGCTTCGCCGAGATCGAGACCATCGCCGTCGGACCGGCCGATCTCCCCGCCGCCCAGGCCGCCGTGCTGGCGCTGGCCGGCGCCCTGGGCCTGACCGATGTCGAGCCGCGATCTTACCTGCGGATGCTCCTTGAGTCCCGAGGTCCTTGAGCCTTTTTTTCTTGATCCCACACACTCGTTCATACTGTCACAGAGCGGAGGCCCTTCATGACACCCCGCGAGCGCGTGTTGACTGCAATCCAGCGTGAGGCGCCGGATCGGACGCCTTGTGACTTCTGGGCCGAGCCGCCCACCTGGAACCGCTTGCTGGCCCATGTCGGGCATCAGGACAGGGACAAGCTGCTCGACGATCTGGGGGTCGACGTGCGTCACCTCGAAGCCACCGCGCCGCCGGAACGACACGTGGCCGACGGCGTGTTCGAGAACTTCTGGGGCGAGCGCTACATCTACCGATCCACTGACTGGGGCCCGATGCGCGACGACGTCAAAGGGGCCCTGGCCGGTGCCGAGAGCTTGGCGGATCTGGAGGCGTTTCCCTGGCCCGATCCCGATTGCCTCGATCGCTCGACGCTGGTCGACCAGTGCCGCAGGTACGGCAACCACGCGCTCCTCTACGGCTTCGCCGACGTCTGGCAGCGGCCCGCCCTGGTGCGCGGTTGGGAAGGGTTCTTTCTCGACATGGCAGAACGGCCGGAGTGGGCTCATTTCATGTCCCGCAAGTTCACCGATTTCTACCTGGAAGACTACACTCGCGCCGCCGAGATCACCAAGGGCCGCATCGATCTGTACCTTCTGATCAGCGACCTGGGCAGCCAGCGCAGACCGCTTATTTCGATGAAGATGTTTCACGAGTTCGTCGCCCCTTATCTGAAGGAGATGATCGACCGGATTCACGAGCTCGGCGCGCGGGTGCTTTATCATAGCTGCGGCTTGATTCGCCGCTTCATCCCCGAGCTGATCAACCTGGGCGTGGACGTGCTCGACCCGATCCAGCCGGTCGGGCCCACCATGACGCCCGAGAGCCTGAAGGCTGAGTTCGGCGATCGGCTGTCGTTTCACGGCGGGATTGACATGCAGAAAGTCTTGCCCGGCGCAGCGCCCGAGCAGGTGCAAAACGTGGTCCGCCATTACCGCGCAACGCTGGGCGCGGGGGGCGGTTACATCCTCTGCCCCGCCCACCTCTTCCAGCCCGACGTCCCGCCCGAGAACATCCTGGCCGTGTACACCGCGGAACGGTGAGACCTAACGAATGAAGATAGCTGGATTGCGGGTCAGGCTGACCGCCGCCTTGATGAGCAACTTGCCCGGATTGGTATACAGCCGCCTCACGAGCGAAAACTCCCAACGAGCCGGCACCTCCGAGTCTCCCGACGCTCCAATCCAAGGCGCCAGCCGGCGATCCGTGCAGCCGGTGAAAGGCGCCGGCACCTCCGAGTCTCCCGACGCTCCAATCCAAGGGTACTCGACGTTGTCGGGACGACGACCGTTGTCGTCGGCCTTCGGATGGAGAAGATCGACCTCCCGACAGAGTTGCCTGAGCGAATCGTTGTTCGGCCGCTGGGTGAATCCGATCCGCAGCCAGTGCTCCTGGATCATCCGGGGTAGCACCCTGTCCACTACGTTGTGCCTGCCTCGGAGCCCTTCGTCGGTAGCGTCGGGGAGCCACAGATACGCCTTGCAGAGCTTCTCGAGCCACATTTGAAGGTAATGAAGCCGATGGCTGCTGGGCAGAGTTGACTTAGCGAGGGTCTCGTACGCATCCAGGTCCGAGGCGGCTTGTGCCGCGAATGCCTCACTTCGAGTCGTCATCGATCACGTTGTTGTGGGGTACAGGGTATCGGTAAGACGCCACCCCGACGGAAGGGGCAGCACCCCTTTCTTGATCTCCTCGAACTCTGCCTCCGTTACGTCGACAATCACGGAGGGATAAGGAACTCGTGGCGGGTCCGGTCCGAAGGCGATGGGCAAGATCCCCGAGGGCGAAGTGGCCGTATTCACCTCGAGCAGTTTCACCGGCTCGCGATCCTCGTCCTCCTGGTCGGCGACGAGCCGGACGATGCGGCTGATACTAGGCTCCATCTCACGATGTGCCTGTGCAAGAAGCTTGGCAATCTCGTTTTTGTCGCACATGAATCCTTCGTCCTTTATAGAGTACCACATAATGGCTGAATCTGTCATTCTACCGCGATTCCGACCCCCGCGGTTATCCGTGTTCTCAGTCATCGGCCCCCAGGAATCAGTGCGTCCCTCAGCGGCTCGATCCAGTGGCCGGCGCGAACGTCGTAAAGGATGAAGTCGCTGTCGAATTGCCAGTAGGCCCAGCTCCAGCCACGTTTCTCGGCCTCGCGGGCGACGAAGCCGACGTAGCGGGCGCGTGACGGCATCTCGGCCTTATCGTAGGCCCCGAACTCGCCGAGATAGATGGGCCGGTGCTCCTTCTTGGACCAGGCCTGGGCCGTGTCGAGGTCTTTGCGGATCGCGGTCTGTTCCTCCGGGGTCGCCTTCCAGAGAACGCCGAGTTTGTCTTTCTGGTTGGTCCAAGGGGCTCCCTGGTGGGTGAACGCGAAGGGATTGTAATAGTGAACCGTGGCGATGATGTTATGATCGTCCGAGGGCAGACTCAGGGTGTCGAGCTTCTGGATCGAGTTCCACTGAACCGGTCCGACGACCACGGTCCGCTCGGGATTGGTCCGGCGGATCACGCCGAGCGCGTCACGAAGGTAGTCGTTCCAGAGAGCGGCGGTGAACTTGCCGTGGGGCTCGTTGAGGATCTCGAAGAGCACATCGGCCGGGCGATCCTTGTACCGCTGAGCAAGCGTCTTCCAGATCGCGAGGTAGCGATCCTTCAGCCCCACGGGATCGCGCGACATCTCGGTAAACTCGTGGAAGTCGAGGATCACCATCAGGTGATTGGCAAGCGCCTGGTCGACGGCCCAGTCGAGTGTCTGGAGATAGTCGTCGCGCGGCTTGCCCTCGTTGCCGCGGTTATCCCGAAACGGATGGAGGTTGATCCGGACGTGCTGGAACCCGGCATCGTGGATGGCCTTGAAGAACTCGGCCTTGAACCGCTCGCGCTCGCGGTATCTCCAGATCGGGTCGTAGCCCAGCACGTTCACCCCTCTGCCCAGCCGCTGGTTCTGAGCGAAGGCGTCGCCAGCGCCGGCCTTTGGGGGAGCGGCTGCCTGGGCAAGTCGCTGCCAGGTGCCACCGACCGCCAGGGACAGGACCACCAGGGACAACACCATGTATCGTGTCTTCATCGGCCGTAAACCTCCAACAAAAGCCTTTTCCTGTTTTCCTGAGACCGATCGACAACTAGGTCGTCGAAGATGTCGTCAGCGCGCGGGTGCCTCATTTGTCTTGTTGGTCGATGGAGGCCAGTAAGTCCTCCCAGCTTGGTGCTTCGAGAATGCGATCGAGCAGACGGTTGAGGTGATCCAGATCCTGCATCGCCGCGATTCGAGACAGCACGTGTTCCTGAGGTTCGCCCAGCTTTTTTCTGCCCAGGCCGAGCAAAATCCTCCTCGCCTCGTCGACCTGGCCTTCGGCTCGCCCCCTGGCCTCGCCCCTGGCTTCGCCTCTGGCCTCGCCCTCGGCCCGGCCCTTGGCGAAGATGTCCCGGTAGACCCATGACTCCTCGATACCGCGAATTCCAAAGAGCATTTTCTCAACTCCTGCGATTCTTTCCTGAACCTGCTCGCGTGGGTAACGCAAGCTCAACAGAACCGCCGTCATCGCCCACAACGCATCCTTTAACTCAGAGCTGGCCTCGTCTTGCAGCCGGTTGGCCACCACCTTGAGCACATCCAGCATACCCTCATCCGCGACGTTTGACACCGGAGCCAGCGGCAAGAGCGGCAACCCTGACCTCAAGAATCGCTCAGGCGATTCGAGCCAGACCCGGATGACCTCGTACCGAAACCAGAGATTCTTGCCGCACCTGGGAACCTGGCTTTCATAGGCGCCGGTCAGCTCGGGACTATCGGCCTGGGGCCGCAAGAGGACCAGGACCGTCCAGACGGGAAGCTGGTGCCGATGGTGCAGGAGCACATTGTACCAAACGGCCTGCTTGGGATAGTTCAGAACCCGGCCCGAAAGGAATTCCGTATGCACGATCAGCGGCTCAACACCGCCCACGTATACCACCTTGTCGGCCTCGGCGGTCACCGTGGAAAGATTCGAGTCAATCACCGTGACCTGGCCGGGATCCGGGACGGGAACGCCGAGAAAGTCGAGCCACGCGGCCGGCTCCAG
>JBMFUH010000494.1:0-5612 GCA_049966735.1 Isosphaeraceae bacterium | reverse complement strand
ATCGGTCCACACAGCGGACCCTACGGTAGGCCATCGACCTGAGAACCGCTCTAGGATGAACCTAGGTTACATGGTCCCATACCCCTTCAGCTATGGAAGAGGGGACCGTCCTTGAAAAAAGGCCTGGAGTGCCGCGGCGGCTCCGGACATGTAGAATGACGGACAGATCGTTCTGGCAAGACCACGAGGGCGTTGAGTCGAGAAGAAAGGCAAAGGGAAGGGCTGTCATGAAACGTTGGACTCGATCAGCGATGGCAATGATTCTCCCTGGGGCCTTGACAGCGCTCGCGCTGGTGGGAGCAAACGCGCAGACAGCCGTGACGAGCCGGAGCGGGCGGATCACGGCGTTGAATTGTGCCGGCACGTACTCGACCTTCTTTCGACTCGCGCCGCCGTTGAAGACGGGAGAATCCACGACCGCGAAGGTCACCATGAAGGTCGTGAGCACTCCGGATACCACCCCCGCGCACTTGACCCTGGATGCCAAAGGGGTGCGTAACCGCTTCGATGGTTTCGGCGGAAACTACTGCTTTGCCATCGAGTCGCCGGTGACCCAGTACACGCTGGACCATTTGAAGGTGGCCTGGGCGCGCACGGAGATGAGCCTGGCCCTCTGGGAACCGGAAAACGACAACGACTCCCCGAACGAGATCAACTGGGATGCCTTCAAGCGCAGGGATACTCTGGATTCCCGGCTGCGCCGCGAATGGCTGCTGATGAAGCAGATTCAGGACAAGGGCATCCCTTACGTGATCAGCGCCTGGCGCGTGCCCCGCTGGCTCACCGAACCCACGGGGAGACGAAGCGGCTCGAGAAGCCGGCGGCTCCGCCCCGAAATGTGGCCCGAGATGCTGGAATCCGTCGGCTCGTACCTGCTCTACGCGAAGGAACACTACGGCGTGGAGCCGATTCTCTTCTCCTTCAACGAGGCGAACATCGGCGTCGATCTGCTCCTGACGGCCGAGGAACACCATCAAATGATCAAACGCCTGGGCGCCCATTTGAAGAAGCTGGGTTTGCAGACCAAGATGCTGCTGGGCGACACCGGCAGCACCCGGGGCACCCATACCTTCTGCCTGCCGACGGCAAACGACCCCGAGGCGATGCAGTACGTCGGCGCCGTCGCGTTCCACTCCTGGGGAGGAGCCAGTGCCAGGGACTACCGAGCCTGGTCCGACCTGGCGGATCGCCTGCACCTGCCGCTCCTGGATACGGAGCTGGGCGTGGACGCCGGGGCCTACCGTGACCGCTCGTACGACTCTTTCTTCTACGCGCTGCGCGAGGTGGAAATGTATCAGGATGTCATCCTCGAGGCGCGTGTACGGGGCACGCAACAGTGGGAGTTCACCAACGACTACAGCCTCGTCCACGAGAAGAGAGATGCCGCGGGCAAGAGCGTGATCGAGCCGACGGCGCGTTTCTACTTCGTCAAGCAATTCTGCAACCTCACGCCGCACGGGTCCGACGTTCTGACCACGACGAGCGACCAACCCCGTGTACGCCTCACGGCGTTCCGGGGGAAGGAAGGAGTCCTCAGCCTGTACGTGGCCAACCTCGGCGCCGGCCGCAAGGCGAAGATTGTCGGCATTCCGGTGGAGATCCGCCGTCTACGGGCCATCCGCACCAGCCAGAACGAGGGTTTCCAGGAGCTGGCGGAGGTCCACCCTCGCCGCGGATTCGTGGAGCTGGAACTGGCGCCACAGTCACTGCTCACGCTGACGACGATGCCATGAGACACGCGTTGCCCTGGATTCCTCTCCGATCAAGGCAGTCTCACTATCCAAGATGATTATCGTGGCTCTTCCGGCTCGATCCGGGATTCGCCTGGGCCTACTACAACCGAGGACCGTTTCGGGCTGCGCCGGCCTCCGCGAGCAGTTGCCGCCGGCGAGGCGAGGCGCTGGCCAAAGAGACGAACAAGGCGGCACACAGACAGCGGTCAGACGATGGCGCATCGAACCGAAGGCGTGAAGGCCCGCGTCGAGCAGGCGTCGGAGTGGTTCACCAAGAGCAAGGAGCCGGCGAGGGCCAGAAGACAAAAGAGTGACCTCATGGTGCAAGGCCTCGAGCAGTGCGTCGGGTCGATCGGCCTGCTCAAGTGCTCAGGTTGACAGCTTTCCGGCTTGTTGGCCAGGGACCTCTGGCGTACGATCGGGGAAACGTCCGAACGTCCCGCAAACCACGTATCCCGGTCCTGCATGAAGCCACCGTTGATCCTGGCCAGCGCCTCGCCTCGCCGGCGGCAACTGCTTGCAGAGGCCGGCTACACGTTCGAGGTTGACCCTTCGGACGTCGCCGAGCCCGACCCGGCTTCCGAGACGTCGCCCTCGGAATACGCGGCACACCTGGCCTGGCGGAAGGCGATGGCCGTCGCCGGCCGGCGACGAGTGGGCCTGATCCTCGCCGCCGACACCATCTGCTCCGTGGAGGGAACCATCCTCAACAAGCCGCTCGACCGGGCCGACGCCGAGCGGATGATCCGCCTCCAGGAGGGACACGATACCGACGTCATCACCGGCCTGTGCCTCTACCGGGCGGAACGGAACGAATGGATCAGCGCGGTGGAGAAGAGCGTCGTCCGGTTCCGGCCGCTCAACGCTGCCGAACGCGCCAGGTATCTTGACTCCGGACGTTGGGAGGGAAAGTCAGGGGGCTACGGCGTTCAGGATCGCGACCCATTCGTGTCGGTGGTCGAGGGATCGTTCTCGAACGTCGTCGGCTTGCCCCTGGAGCGACTGGCGGCTTTGATGTCCCAGTACCCGAGCCTGGTCGACTGAACCGGAAGATACCGGGAGGAGAAGATCGCATGGAGCGTGCAGTCATTCCTGAACAATCGCGACGCAGGCGATGGATGGGAGGCCTGCTCCTGGGCGCGGGGGCGATTGTCGTCCTGGCGTCGTTGTTCTTGGTGTTCTCGTCCTGGACCGGCTTGCTGGAGGCCAACTCCGCCATGGCCGCCACTCCGGCGCCGATCGACGGCAAGCGTGCGTTTGGATACCTTGAGGCAATCTGCAAGCTCGGCCCCAGGCCCGCCGGCTCGGAGGTCAACGCCAAGCAGCGGCAGATGGTCGCCGCTCATTTCAAAGCCACCGGCGGCATGGTTCGCGAGCAGCCGTTCTCGGCCCAGCACCCGCTCTCCGGCGAGCGGGTGAACATGGCCAACCTGATTGGCTCATGGCATCCCGAGCGTAACCAGCGCGTGGTCATCGGCGCCCACTACGACACGCGACCCCATCCCGACGAGGAGACCGACCCTGAGCGGCTCAAGCTGCCGTTCCTGGGAGCCAACGATGGTGCCTCAGGCGTTGCCGTGCTCATGGAGATCGCCAATCACTTAAGCGACCTGAAGACCCCCTGGGGCGTCGACCTGGTCCTCTTCGACGGCGAAGAGCTGGTCTACGGCCGACTGGAAGATACTCAGGGCGAATACTTCCTGGGCTCCAAGGCGTTTGCCCGGCAGTACGTCGAGGAGGTCGAGGCCCGGGGGTCGAAGACCCGCTACGTCGCCGGGCTTGTCCTCGACATGGTCGGCGGCAAGAACCTGCGGATTGACCAGGAATGGAACAGCCTCAACATGTCCGCCAGTCTGGTACGCGACGTCTGGAATGTCGCCAGGCAACTCAAGGCGAAAGGATTCAGACCCCGCGTCGGCAAGCAAGTGCTCGATGACCACCTGCAACTCATCAATGCAGGCATACTGGCCATCGATATCATCGATTTCGACTATCCTTACTGGCACAAGGCCGATGATCTGCCCGACAATTGCTCCGCCGACAGTCTGGAGGAAGTGGGGAAAGTCGTCACGGCCTGGCTGACGCTACCCCGACGGCGAAGAAGGTAGAACGGAATTCATTCCGTTCCTCGCGATACATCCCGGCGCGGTCAGTCCGCATCCACCATCGCCCGGTACGCTTCACGCTCGCGGCGGGTTGCCTCAAGGTCAAACTCCAGGAGTGCGAGGTCAAGCCGGAACCGCTCCAGAGCATCGCGCGCCAGCAGCATCGCCTGGCGGCGAAATCGCGCATCCTCCAGCGCATCATCGACTAACGGCTCAAGCTCCGCCCTGATCCGGGGCGGCTGGCTCAGCAAGCGCTCTTTCAGCTCGACCAGCTCGACGGGAAGACCGTCGGCTGCCGATACCTTCTCCTGGCATATGGTCCTGCTCATCGGTGCAACTCCCAAGTGGTGCTGCTCTACTCTAGCACGTGAATCTGGAGAAGGTGATCTGGTGGGACAAAATTGTGCGACTGGTTAAACTTTGCTGGTTGCGGAAAGTCAGCGAGGTGGTTTGCCATTTGCCATTCGCCATTTGCCATCTGCCATTTGCATCCTGCGTGCCTGCGTGAAAAGCGTGAGGAGTAACGCCCCCCCACGCCGTCACGCTTTTCACGCAGGCACGCGGCACACAAACGCTGAGTATTGTAGGCCCCGCTGTGCGGACCGAAGGCCCCGGCCGTGATCGAGATCAGTGAGGCCCACCACACTGTCCGGTGGGCCTCGCCTTCGGCTCGACCCATCCTACGAACTTGCAGCAACTTGGGTTACGTCACTCACCACCCAGGGCGACGGGGGGATTGCAGCCAGGTCGAACCGGTCGATCCATTCCGCCGGCCATGAGGGAACAACCGACTCCGACCAGCCGCAGGACCGGGCCAGAGCGCCGACGAGCCGACGGGGATCGACACCCTGCTCACGCAGGGTCGCCAGCTTGATGGAGCCGTCGCGTTTGGCCAGGCGGCGGCCGTCGGGCGTCACGGCCAGCGGCACATGGCCGAAGCACGGCGGCTTCCAACCGAGCGCCTGGTGGAGCAAGATCTGCCGAGGCGTGCTGAGAACGAGGTCATCGCCGCGAATCACCTGGTTCACGCCCATGAGTGCATCGTCCACCACCACCGCGAGCTGGTACGACGCCCCCAGTCCGTTGCGGCCGATCGGAAAGTCGCCCCCCAGGCGCTTGGGTTCTCCTCGCGCCGCACCGCGAAAGAGGTCGTCCCAGCCCACGGTCCCGGGCCGCACCCGGAACCGCCAGGCGAACGGGCGATCGCCCAGGCGGGCGGCGTCGGCGACGGATCGCCCCGAGCATGTTCCCGGATACGTCGGCCCTTCCTCCTCCGCGTGGGGTGCGCTTGCGGCTCGCTCAATCTCCGCCCGCGTGCAGGTGCATGGATACACCAGCTCGGCCGCCTTGAGCCGGTTCAAGGCTTCAGCGTACACGTGGCCGCGCTCGCTCTGGACGAACGGCCCGGAGTCCCAATCCAGCCCCAGCCATTTCAGGTCGGCAATCGCCTGGTCGGTCGCTCCGGCGCGAACTCGGGAGGCGTCCAGATCTTCTATTCGAAGGAGAATCGATCCCCCGGCCTGCCGCGCAGCCAGCCAGGCGATCAGAAAGGTCCGGGCGTGCCCCAGGTGTAGCCCGCCAGTGGGTGAAGGGGCCAGCCGGCCAATGACCGAGTGGCGAGTGGCGAGTGGCGAGTGGCGAGTTTCACGTTGGGCTTCTGGCATTCGGCATCCGCCATCTGGCATTTGCCATCTGGCATCCGGCATTTGACATTTGCCATCTAGGAGCTTGTCTGAATAACACTACCGCGATTCACCCACCAGTCCATTCAATC
>JBMFUH010000493.1:0-5613 GCA_049966735.1 Isosphaeraceae bacterium | reverse complement strand
TCTACGACGCCTTGGGAGCGGCGCTCGAGAAGGTGACTCCCCAGGACATCATTGGCTGGTTCCGACTCGCGGGGCTGTGCGCAACACATGGGTAAACCGCCCTAGTGGCGAGTGAACGCGTTCTTCTTCGCTCGCCACTCGTCACTCGTCACTTGTCACTCGCCATTACGGTCAGTCATGTTGCCCAGGATCGACATGGGCCGTTCGTATCCGGCCGATTGATGACGATTTGGGAGTCGATCTGTCGGTTCTTGCCCGACGATTCCGCAAAAGGACTTGCCGTGTGCGTGTTGCTATCGATAATGTAAGCTAACTTTTCTGCTAAATGGTCTTGCTCGAGAGTCTCAAGACCGGTTTCGCGGACCAATCGCTCCCCAATCTTGTTCCGGACGGATCATCCCCTATGGACGTCACCACGCTGACCAGGCTTGCGTTCAAGCATACCTATAACCACTTCGCGGAAGAGCTTTACCTGCACGGCGGCACGGACGTGACCCGGCCGGTCACCTTCTACGGGCTGGTCAACGAGCGCTGCAACGTCAAGTGCCGGTACTGCGAGTACTGGCGGCTGCCCAGATACAAGGATGAGATGAGCATCGAGGAGTGGCGGAAGGCGCTCTTGAGCATCAAGGAATTCGTGGGCACCTTCTCCATCAGCTTCAGCGGCGGCGAGCCGTTCATCAAGCCCGGGTTCCTGGACCTGATGAAGTTTTGCCACGACAACGGAATTCACGCGGGCGTCACGACCAACGGCTCGGCGCTCAACCAGAAGAACGCGGCCAGGTTTGTCGAGGCCCAACCCTGGAACCTCAACGTCTCGGTCGACGCCCCGATCGCCGAACTGCACGACTACCTCCGCGGCTGGCCCGGCCTCTTCGACAAGCTGAGCGCGGGGATCAAATACGTCCGTGAAGAGCGGGACAAGCATGGCCTTGACTTCCCGATCATCATCAAGCCGACCGTCGGCAAGAAGAACTTCCGTTATCTTCCTGAAATGGTCCAGTGGGCCAAGGACATGGGGGCTACCGCGCTCAATTTCCAGCCCATGGACCGGTGGACCCAGGAAACCTACGACGAGCTCTGGGTCGAAGAGGACGAGCTGCCCGAGCTTCAGCAAGTGGTTGACACGATGCTCGACCTGAAGCGGAAGGGAGAGCCCATCGTCAACTCCGAACTGGTGATCTCCTTGCTCGTCCCCCATTTTCAAGAGAAAAGCGCGCCGCCGGAGGCCATGCCCTGCCGCGTGGGGATGCGCGACTTCTTCATCCGAACCAACGGCGACATCGAGATGTGCTTCTTCTATCCGCCGATCGGCAACATCAAGGAAGCCTCGGCCCGCGAGATCTGGTACGGACGAAAGGCCCGGGAGATCCGTAAGCAGACCGTCGCGTGCGACCGCCTCTGTCTTTACACCTGCCTCTCCCAGAAGACGATCGGCGATAAGGTCAAGATGGGCCTCACCCTGCTCTCGGCCAAGAAGAAGGAGAAACAGGCCGTCCGTGCCACGGCAAACGTGGAGTCGCCGGTCATGAAGTGAGCGTTCCCACCTCGCGAGACCGCATCAGGAGCAGGCTACTTTCGCTTCGCTCCCTGTCCGTTGCGCTCGCCCCCGGTGGAGACTTCTCGCCGATCACCACCGAAGTTTCAACGTATCCCAAGGTTTGCAGCGGCCCCAGGTTGGCTGGGGCTGACCGCGGGGAAGCCCCGGCGCCCAGGCCAACGCATCCGGGGCGTCGCCTTCGGCCCCGCCCCAGCCACCCGGCTTTGGCGGCTTTGCTGTGGTGGCATTGGTCGAGAAGTCTCCCCCGGTGCCTTCCGTTCCGGCCCACGGAGCGCCCTTCCGATACAGTGCGGTTCGTGCACAAATTCGCACGTGCCGGCGCGGATTGATTGAACGATTGCTGGGTGCTTCTTGCCGCTTATGGGCTGGCATTTCTCGTCGGTTGGCTCTGGTCTTGTGTCGCGAGTGTGTATATAAGATTGACGTGCCTGAATTCTCAGGGAACGTTTGACCCGGATACCGGCCGAGGCCGTACTGACAATGATCGCTCCGTGGTGAATCCGACCGCGGAGCACGGCTTTTTGCTTTCCACCAAGGCGTGGAGATGCTTGGCGACGAGCACATCGACTTCGAAAACACTTCTGAGGAGGTTGTGATGCCCATTGCGAAGTACGTGGTCGAGTTCATCGGCACATTCTTTCTCGTCTTCACGGTCGGCATGACCGTGAAAAGTCCCGACGCGGCGGCGGATCTGGCCCCTCTGGCCATCGGCTCGGCGCTCATGATCATGGTTTACGCGGGCGGCCACATCTCTGGTGGCCACTACAATCCCGCGGTCACGCTGGGAGTGACCTTGCGCGGCAAGTGCACCTGGAATGACGCGATTCCCTACTGGGTCGCGCAGTTCGTCGCGGCTGTGGTGGCAGCCGGAGCCGTCTGGTTCATCAAGGGAACGGCGACCGGCGGCCAGCCAGCGCCTCCAGGGCCGGGAACCTATAATGCCGCCGCCTGGTTCCTCGGCGAGTTCCTCTTCACCTTCGCGCTGGTCTATGTGGTCCTGAATTCGGCGACCGCGCGGGGTACGGAGGGGAATTCGTTCTACGGGCTGGCCATCGGCTTCACGGTGATGGTGGGCGCGTTCGCCGTCGGCCCAGTCTCGGGTGGGGCGTTCAACCCGGCCGTCGGCCTGGGCGTGACGGTGATGGGACTGGCCGATTTCACTCACCTTGTCGTTTACTTGATCGCCGACTTCCTGGGCGGCGCGGCGGCGGGGTTCCTCTTCAACGTCTTCGATATGGGAGGCGATAAGAAACCAACCGGTGTCATGGACTGATCGGAACGTTCCGGCCGTGAGCGATGATCGGATCGAGTTTGATCGGTTGATGATGAGGCACGCTCTGGAGCTGGCCGCCCAGGCCAGCGCGCTGGGCGAGGTTCCGGTCGGCGCCGTCATCGTGCGCGACGGGCGGATCCTCGCTCAGGCGTTCAACTTGAGGGAGACCATCCACGACCCGACTGCTCACGCCGAGCGGCTGGCCATCACCCTCGCCGGGCGGGCGATCCAGTCGTGGCGGCTAGAGGGCTGCACGCTCTATGTGACGCTGGAGCCCTGCGCGATGTGCGCCGGGGCGATCATCCAGAGCCGGCTCGACAGGGTCGTCTATGGTGCCACGGATCCGAAAGCGGGGGCGTGCAAGAGCCTGTACCGGCTGGTTCGCGACCCCCGATTGAACCATCGCGCGGAGGTCACAAGTGGAGTTCTTGAAAGAGAATGCAGCGAAATCCTCAGTCTGTTCTTCCAGGAATGCCGCGCCCTTTCTAAACTAGGAGTAAAGGATCAAGTTGATCCGGAGGGGTGCCTGAGTGGTTGAAAGGGCCGGTCTCGAAAACCGGTGTACCGGTTCCCGGTACCGTGGGTTCGAATCCCACCTCCTCCGCTATTAGCGAGATCTCCTTGCCGCGTGTCGCGTCACGACTCGTGGCGTGTGCTCTTCTCTCGTAAACGGCCACTTCCAGACGCCGAGCACCGCAAGGGCGATCGAGGAGCAATGGCATGGCAGCGGTTAAGCAAGCATCAGCCATCCCGCCCGAACTCATGGCCGAGTTGCAAAAGAGCGCCGAGCTCGCCGCTGGCGGCGCCATCAATCCCGAGCTGAGGCGGATGGCTCGCGAGCGGATGGATCGAATGCGCGAGGAGTTCCGACACAGGCACGGCGAGGTGAATCTGGCCGTCGAGCTCATCCGCCAAGTCCGCGAAGACGCATGAGATACGTGCTCGATTCTTGCGTGGCCGTGAAGTGGTTCCTGGCCGAACCCGATTCGCCACAGGCCATCCGTCTTCGAGACGACTTCGATCAACAGGTCCACGAACTGCTGGCACCGGACATCTTTCCAGTGGAGATCGCGCACGCGCTCTCGCGGGCGGAACGGCGAGGCCTGATCCAGCCGCCGGAGGGCTCGCAACATCTCTCTGACCTGTTCGTGTTTCTGCCCAGTCTCCACTCGTCCGTCGTGCTCTTACCGAGGGCCTACGAACTGTCGTCCCTGATGCGGATCGGTGTCTACGACTGCCTCTACGTCGCCTTGGCCGAGCGCGAACAGTGCGATTTGATCACAGCCGACTCGCGGCTGGTGAACAGCCTCCGTCCGATGTACCCGTTCATCACCTCGCTCGCGTCGCTGCCATGATCGATTCCGATAAGCTCGGCACAGTACGGCCACAGGGCCAAGGCACTCGTTTCGGGTTCGGACTCCTGGCAGAATCAAAAACATCCCCTTCAAGCAAGCCGCACCCGGGGGTCATCTTCCGACAGTGGGAGACAAGCTGCCATGACGACCGCATGCAAAGAGTTGCTCCATGCTGTGGTGGACCTGAGCGAAGAGAAACCGGAGTTGAGACTGGGGAATTGGTCACGAACCTCGCGACCTTGGCCCGTGGGCCGCAAGTCGAAGCGATCTGGGACTGTGAGGATGAGGAATTCCTGGCAGCGGCGAATCGTCTCATCGAGCGCGGAGGAGCCCACACTGCTGAAGCGACTGAACAGCGGCGTTACCCCCAGCCGAAGGAGCGTGAGCTCTCCGACAAGGAGCAGGAGCAGATTCGCGAGCAGCTTCGTCAAGGCGAGGGCGACATCTACAAGCTCGCCGAGGAGTATGCCTGTAGCTCGTCGCAAGTGACCGGCATCAAGGCAAGGATGAGCTGATAAGCAGGTTTCCGCGTGACGCGTCGGCGCGGGAGAGGAGCGTCGCATGACCCTTGAGCTCCTGAGCGAGCCGGAGGACTAAGGATGGCAACTTCCCCTCATGATCTTGATCTGGAGAGGACCGACGACCAGGAACCGGAGTACGACTTCCGCTCGCTGCGCGGAGGGGTCCGCGGTAAATACCCGGAGCGATACCGGGAACGGTTGCGAGTGGTTCGGCTGGCCCCCGATGTCTCCGCGGCTTTCGCGGATGAGGACGCGGTCAACTCCGCGTTACGCGAATACCTGAGCTGGCGCCAGGGGCAGACTGCGGGCCGGTGAGCCTGGCCAAAGCGTCGAGAATCGCTTTTGAGCATTTCAAGGCATGGAGGCCTTGTTCACTTCCTGACATGCTCCATCCCGCTGTTCACCCAGCGCCGCATCAATCCGTGCGCCTGGCTCGTCCCGCGCCGGGATATCCTCCACGCGTCTGTGCCCGCCGCGACACTTCCCCAGATAGTCCTCCGTCCACAAGTGGTTCAACACTTCTGACCTTTTGACACCCGTGGTCCTGCCCCAAAATGATCCGACACCTGCGGTCTTCCCAAATGTTGACCGAGTGTGCCCGGTCAGACATATGTCTAGACCGAAGGGGCCGAGAA
Organism: Isosphaeraceae bacterium; assembly: GCA_049966735.1. Lineage (GTDB taxonomy): Bacteria > Planctomycetota > Planctomycetia > Isosphaerales > Isosphaeraceae > Aquisphaera. The sequence continues at coordinate 268 of JBMFUH010000493.1, read as the reverse complement.
AACGATTCCCGACGTTTTCGTCTTCAAAATCGGCAAGTTATTCCTCGCCCGTTCCTTAATCCTTGGTCCTTCGTCCTTGGTTCCGACTGCGGACCCAAGGACTCATGACAGCGAGCGAAGCGAGTCCCGGCGCGCCAGGAGACTCATGACAGCGAGCCTCAGCCGACATGGGGGCTCTCCGTCATGCCCAGATTGTGCAGAACGGTCTCGATCGTTCGCTGAACGATCGCCGTATGCGTTTCGATTTCGTACTCGTCGGCTGCCAGAG
>JBMFUH010000492.1:0-5615 GCA_049966735.1 Isosphaeraceae bacterium | reverse complement strand
CGGAAGGAAATCGTACCGCGCCCGTCTGCAACTCAATGGTAAACCGCTCGAGGAGGCAAGTCGCAGGCGTAGAGTGGGCATTGCCCACCCTACAATCTCCTGGTGCCGCGAGAAATGTGGAACGGAATGAATTCCGTTTTACACGAAGGGCAACATACGATCAGCCGCGCCGCTTGGGGCCTGGGCCGTAAATGGCGTCGCCGCCCAGCGCTTCCTCGATCCGGAGAAGCTGGTTGTACTTGGCGATGCGGTCGGAACGGCTGGCCGAGCCGGTCTTGATCTGGCCGGCGTTCGTGGCCACGGCGATGTCGGCGATGGTCGAGTCCTCCGTTTCGCCCGAGCGATGGCTGATCACGTTCGTGTAACCCGCGCGATGCGCCATCTCGATGGCTTCCAGGGTCTCGGTCAACGTGCCGATCTGGTTGACCTTGATCAGGATGCTGTTGGTGCAGCCCTCGGCGATGCCGCGGGAGAGCCGCTGGGTGTTGGTCACGAAGAAGTCGTCGCCCACGACCTGCACCTTGCTTCCCAGCGCCTTGGTGAAGGCCGCGTAGCCGGCCCAGTCGTCCTGGTCCAGCGGGTCCTCGATCGAGATGATGGGGTACTTGTCGACCCAGCCCGCGAACAGGTCGATCATCGCCTGGCTGGAAAAGAGCTTGTCAGGGGCGGACTTCCAGAACTTGTAGCCCTTTTTCTCGCCCTCGTCGAACAGCTCGGAGCTGGCGGTATCCAGGGCGATGGCGATGTCCTTGTCGCAACCCGGGGTGTAGCCGGCCTTGCTGATGGCGTCGAGAATGAAGGGGATCGCCTCCTCATTGTCGATGTTGGGCGCGAAGCCGCCTTCGTCGCCGACGTTGGTGTTGTGGCCAGCCTTCTTGAGCACCGCCTTGAGCTGATGGAAGACCTCGGCGACCATGCGGATGCCCTCGGCGAACGACTTCGCCCCCACCGGCATCACCATGAATTCCTGAAAGTCGATCTTGTTGTCGGCGTGCTTGCCGCCGTTGATGATGTTGGCCATGGGAACGGGAAGGACGCGGGCATTCGCCCCGCCGATGTAGCGGTAGAGCGGCAGGCCATGCGCGCACGCGGCTGCCTTGGCCGCGGCCAGGCTGACGCCTAGAATGGCGTTGGCGCCCAGCTTGCCCTTGTTCGGGGTGCCGTCGGCCTCGATGAGCGCCTTGTCGAGCGCGACCTGATCGCTGGGATCGCGGCCGATGGCCACCTTGGCGAGCGGACCGTTGACGTTGGCGACGGCCTTGGTCACCCCTTTCCCGCCGTATCGTTTTTTGTCGCCGTCCCGCAGCTCGACGGCTTCATGGATTCCCGTGCTGGCCCCGGAAGGGACCGCGGCCCGGCCCAGGGTGCCGTCGGCCAGGATCACGTCGACTTCCACGGTCGGGTTGCCGCGGCTGTCCAGAATTTCGCGTCCACGCACCTGGGCGATCGTCGCAACTGATTGACTCATGATGCTTCTGTGGCTCCTCGCATTCGCGCAAGAGGGTTTCGATTTTCCTCCTTGAGTTTTATCCGACCATGGCGCGTTCGGGCAAGGCGGTCCCGCTGCCGCTCTCGGCCCTGAAAGCCATTTCACCGAACACGAGGAAATCAAGTGCGGGCGGCCCCGCCCCTCCGGTGCGTCTGGCAAGAGGGGGTGGGGTGTCTCCTCAACTGAAAAGGCGGAGACCGCCACGCGGTGCGGCTTCAAGGAAGCCAGTTCTCGAGGACGCGTGCGAACCGTGCCGGGGAACGAACTCCCGGCGAGGCACGGTTGCCTCGAGCCGCCAAGCGCCCGGAGCGAGGCCCCTTGAGGACCGCGATCCGGATTCTCGGCACGAATTGGGACAAGATCCTTGCCACTCCGTCGTGGGACAAGATTCCAATCTTGTCGTCTCACTTTCATCAAGAAGGAAGGAGACAAGATGAGAATCCTGTCTCGCGTGATCCGACTGTCGGGCCATAAGGATATCGGCCCCGCGCGGGACGAGCTTGACCCCGGGCGGCAAATCAGCTTGGAACCGCTGGTTCCGTCCGCAACAGGGGAAGAACATATTTCTTGAGAAAAATCGGAGAATCCGGCCCGAAATGACCTCCCAGATGACCGGCGGCCATCATCCGCCCGGACCACTTGATCTGCCGGAGCTTGGCGTACTGGCAAGAGCGCTGAAAAGCAGCCGGAGAATCCGCGTGGTCCTCCGGCACGCGAAAGCCCACCAGCCCCGCGCTGACCGTCCTGACCCGATCGGCCGTGCCGAAGACGCACGTGCCCAGCCCCAGAAGAATGACGTCGAGGGGCGACCAGAAGACGACCAGCTCCCGCGACACGGCGCGCAAGGCCGCGGTGAGATCGTAGCTGGGCGAGAGCGCCGGCGCCAGCAGGATGGCGCGCGCGACCGAGTTTTCCTCCAGTTGTTCGAGCGTCTGGACCACCACTGCCGATCCGCCCGATTTGCCCACGAGAAAGACCGGAACGTCGGCGTGACGGCTCTTGAACCGGCGGACGATCTGGGCAAGCAAGGCAGCCTTGACATCGCGGTTGGGCACGTCGGTCAGGTCGGCGTACCACCTTCCCAAGCCGTGACTCCAGGGGAAAACGTGAATTGCGTACGGCACGCCCTCCGCCCCCAGAACGTACCGCAGGGCTGTGCCGCAGAGATCGAACCCTCCCACGCCACCCGCCGTCAGCACAAGCCCCCGGGGGTAAGAGTAAGCCGTGGTCTGGTCTGGTGGGCTTGCCGGGTCCGGCGGAATCCCGTCCTTCAAAGGTGGACCGTAGAAGATCCGAAAAAAAGGCTCGACCAGCAGTCTGCGCAGGTGGGACATGATACTGGCAAAGTTCAAGCGATTTTCGGGCCGATGGCTCACCGTGGGGTCTGCTGTGCGGACCCATTCCCGGGGCGTTTGGTCCGCACAGCGGACCCTACAAGACTCATCCTAGAGCGGTTTACAGTCGGCTTGCGCACTGATCAAATATCGTAGGGTCCGCTGTGCGGACCAAATGCTCCGGCCGTCTCCCGGCGCGCCGGGACTACGGTGAGCTATCGACCCGAAAAACGCTCTAATCCTGCTCCTGATCTTGATCCCGATCCCAGTCCCGATCCGCCCGCTATGTCGCTCCGTCTTTCTCCTTGGCCTTTTCCCGCTCTCGATCGGGGCGAAGCACCATCTCGGTTTCGGTATCCTGCCATTTCATGGCCCGGGCGTGGCGCATGGGGGCGATGCGGAGGATGACCTCGCCGTCTTGAAAGAGCCGGACGGTCCCGTTGGACTGGCTGACCACCACGGCCAGGGCCTTGGTCGCGGCGGTGATCGCGGCGGCGGCCCAGTGCCGGGTTCCCAGCCCTTTGGGAAGTACCAGGCCGGCCATCGGCGCGTCGATCAACCGGCAGGAGGCCTCCACCGTGCCGTCACGTGCCACGATGAACGCCCCGTCGAGCTGGGCGATCTCCTTGATGGCCTCGCGCACGCGCGAGTCGCGCACGTTGCGTTCCTTGCGGCGATACCCCTTGAACGGGTCGAAGCCCAGCGGTCGGCTGCGCGGCAAGACGTTGCGCACGTCGCCGACGACGATCATCGACCCGACGGCCTTGCCTTCTCGCCCCTCGCGGCCGATCTCCACCGCCGTATCGACCACCGCCTTGAGCGTCTCGAACGGGACCCAGGTCTCCAGCGCGCGAAGGTCGCGGGCGGTGAGCCGTTCCAGGTGTTCACCCAGCCGGATCACCGTCAAGGAGTCCAGGGCTTCCGCCTCGAAGCCCGAGTAGACCACGACCACCCGGGCGCCCGCGCGAAGCTGGTCGTTGGATACAGCCTCGATCAGGGCCAGGCTGATCCGCTCGGCGATCGCCGCCTCGCTCTGCTCGACGTCGATCGCCTCCAGGCCGGCCTTGCGGATGGCCTCGACTTGCCGTGGCGAGGATGCGGCCACGAAAACCGGTGATTCGGCGCAGACGGACCGCACCAGCTCCCATTCCAGCGGTCCCTGGGGGATGATCAAGACACCCGAGGCGCCCAACCGCTCGACAGCTTCACACGCCAGCGACAGGATCGGCAGGGGTGCGGTGGCCTTGAAGACGACGTTGGGCGTCACGGCGGGCAGCCTCGCTCAAGTGAGCGCTGGGAAAAGTTGCTGGAAGCGAGCGCTCTTCGTAACGGTCCTCACTTCTTCTTGGCCTCGGCGGCCGGCTTGGGCGCGGGCTTGGCCTCGGCCGGCTTGGGCGCGGGCTTGGCCTCGGCCGGCTTGGGCGCGGGCTTGGCCTCGGCCGGCTTGGGCGCGGGCTTGGTCTCGGCCGGCTTGGCTGGTTTCGTCTGCCCCTTCGCCTTCCGCACCTCCTCGATGTGCTTGTTGAGGATATTGGCGCGCTGGTCGTACATGGCCTTCAGCCCCGCGCTCGGGTTGATGATCCGGATATCCGTCATGGGAGTGATCGTCGTGCCGTCCAGCTTGCCATAACCGGTGAACCAGCCGCAGAAGACCTCGGGGCTGACTGCCCAGTACTTGTTCTTGGCGTTGGGGTTTTTCAGGGTCTTGGCATCGATGGCGTACCCTTGGATCAGAATGTCGAGAATGGGGGGAGGATCGATCGAGCTATCGACGAGGCCGGCGTCCTGGGCAGCCACGATGGCCTCGGCCACGGCGTGGCGGGCCTTCTCCAGCTTCTCCTCGACCTCCTTGGGAATCGTCGGCGGAGGCGTCTCGAGGGCCTTCGCGGGCTCTTTCTTGGCTGCCTCTTCCTTCTTCGCCGGTGCGGCCTTGGCTTCCTTCTTGGCTTCCGTCTGGGGAGGCTCTGGTTTGGGAGCCGCGACGCCCTTCTTGGTCTCCTGGGCCAGCGCGGAACCGGTTTGCGGCAATCCCACGGTCAAAACCAGGCCAAACGACAACGCGATCGTGACAAGTCGGCGGACCACTAGCAGATCTCCTTTCCAAGTCTCGGTTTCCGGAACCGCGCCCCGGATGCGCCGGGCGCAACACGTCGCGGTTCGGTTCACTCCATCGCCGGGACGATCACGCCTCGGGACCATCCGGCACACGGTATTATTGTGCCGAGTTTACCGGGCGTGACCTCACCATGCTAGGGACATCGCAGCCCAGTTCGGCCTGATTCAAGCCATCAAGCTCACCCACGCAGAGGATTGCCGGCCCAACTTTCTTCGCCAGATCTCCCAAACCACCTCGTTTACTACTGATCGCGCTGTCCAGACGGGGAACTTGGGTTATGCCGGGCTGTTCGTATGCCGAAAAGATAACAGGTTCACTCGCGGCGATGGACCGTTGTGACATGGGACACTCTTCAGGATGCGCGGTGGTCAGGGAGGATCGTGATGCGACATGCAAGGTCGAGCCGGTCGAAGGGCGGAGTTCGTCGAGCCCGGCCTTTCCTGGAAGGACTGGAGGGGCGCTTGGTTCTCAGCCAGGCCTCGGGGGGTCTCTCCGCCGTTGCCGACCACAGCCCGGCCACCGGCGAATTTTTGTACCATGATCACCAGTTCAATTACACCACCCCTCAGGGCACGCACGTGGAGATCAGGGTCGTCGGCCGGGGCGTCCTGACGGGAACCACGGTCGATTCGACTGGCGCGTTGCATCTCCTCTTCAGCCAGACCAACTCCTTCAC
>JBMFUH010000491.1:4353-5617 GCA_049966735.1 Isosphaeraceae bacterium | reverse complement strand
CGCGGTGGTCTTCCTGTACGACATGGTTGGCTACAACGACAGCAAGCCGTTCACTCACGCCTTCCTCAACGACCGCCTCCGCCGCTGGGGATTGAGCCTGGCCGGCCTGCAAACCTGGAACAGCATCCGCGCTCTCGACTGGCTGTCCAGCCTGAGCGACGTCGACCCGGCGCGGATCGGCTGCACGGGCGAGTCGGGCGGAGGAACGCAGACCTTCCTGCTGACCGCCCTCGACCAGCGGATCAAGGTCGCCGCGCCGGTGGTCATGGTTTCCGACAGCTTCCAGGGCGGCTGCGTCTGCGAGAACGCCGCGGGGCTGCGGCTGGGCACCGACAACGTGGAGTTCGCGGCCCTCGCCGCGCCCCGGCCCATGATCCTCATCGGCGCCAGCGGCGACTGGACCGCCAAGACGATGACCAATGCCTTCCCGACGATCCGCGGAGTCTACTCACTCTTTGGATCGCAAGACAAGATCGAGGCCGCCGTCTTCAACTTCCCCCACAACTACAACCAGACCAGCCGCAACGCGGTCTACGCCTTCATGGGTCGCTGGCTGCTGGGCATCACCGATTCCGCCAGCACTCGCGAGGGCAAGCAAGAGACCGAGAAGCCGGAAACCCTCTGGACCTGGGATTCCACTCACCCCGCACCCAAGGACCGCAAAACGCCCGAGCAACTGGAGGCGTACCTGGTGGGGCTCTTGCAATCGCAGATCGCGGCCCTCGCTCCCACGACGGCCGCTCCCGAGCGCTGGGCCGCCGGCCAGCGGTTCCTCGAGGTCAGCCTGCGCAACCGATTGGGGATCGACCGGACTCGTCCCGAGCGGATCGGCCAGAACGAGCTGATGCGTCGCTCGCGAGTGGGCTTCGGCATCGTCCACTCGCGGATCAGCGGCCGGCGCGGCGAGGCCATCCCCGTGGTTCGCCTGACTCCGATCCATTCGACCGGCCGGCTGACCGTTATTGCCAGCTCCCGAGGCAAGGCCGCGCTCGCATCCGCCGATGGCAAGCCCTCCGCGCTCACTCAGGCTTTGCTGGATGCGGGGCAGAGCATCGTCGGCTTCGACCCTCTCTTTGTCGGCGAGGCGCTCGACCCGGCGAAGCCGGTGGCGCACCGGCCCGAGACCGTTCACTTCGACACCTACAATCCGAGCGTGGCGGCCGACCAGATTCACGACCTGGCCACGGTGGTTGCCTGGGCTCGCTCGCAGCCCGACGTCCGCGAGGTGAACCTGGTGGGCCAGGGACTGGCCGGCCCGCAGGTC
>JBMFUH010000491.1:0-4343 GCA_049966735.1 Isosphaeraceae bacterium | reverse complement strand
TGGCCCGGCCCGTGCTCGAGGGCCTGGCGCGAACTTTCGTCGATCTCTCCGGCTGGCAAGACTCCGACGGCTCCGGCGCGATCCACCCTGCCCTTGACCTGCCCGGCCTCTGCCAGTTCGGCGGCGTCAAGGCCGCCGCCGCGCTCTCCGCCCCGGCACCGCTCTGGATCGTCCGGCCCGGCCCGCGCTTCGAGCGCTCCTGGCCGGAAAACGCCTACGCGCTCTTCGGCTCGCCGCACACGCTGCGGTTCTCGCCCGACCTGGCCGACCCGCTGGCCATTGCCCGTTGGATCGACAAGGGCGAGTAAACCGAGGAATCCAGCAAGGCTTCGACTCAGAGTGCCCCCTGCCGCTCCAGCACCTTGTAATGGACGAACGAGTAGACGATCGGAATCACGAACGTAACCATGAGCACGCCGAATGCCCAGAGGAGGTTGAGCCCGGCGAGCACGAGCAGCAAGCCGATCAAGCCGCCGGCGACCATCAGCCAGGCGGCCAGGCGGTGGGTGTCGTTCCAGACCCGATCGCTGGCCAGCGTCCAGGGGACGCGAATGCCGATGTAGAAGTTCTTCCGCACCTTGCCCATCACGTTACCCAGAAGGGCGAAGAAGAGAAACATGCCGCCGATCAACGCCCGGCCGATGTCCATGAACTTCTCTCCCCCGCGCACCTCTTGCCAGGTGGCCAGCAGGATAACCGCGTTCATGTAGGCGCAGAGGGCGGTGATCAGCACCATAATATACAGATACGTGGAGCGGAACGTATCCACCTCGAAGTGCTTCGGTGAGAGCGCGGGGAGGAAGGCGAAGAAGACGAGCATGGCGATCATGATGCCCGGCACGAGAAAGGTCGCCCATGACTTGTCACCCCAGCCGTCCGCCTTGCCCTCGATGTTCCAGTGGGTGGGCACGCGCTGGGGTAGATTGGGATAGAGCCATCCGGCAAGCGCCCACGCCGAGAGCGTCAAGAGAATCGCGATGATCCAGTAAGGCCGGCTCATGATTTCTCGCTTCCTTTCCCGTTCCGGCTGCCGAAAAGGTCCTAGATCCGCGCCATCACGTCTTCCAGGACCGTCGTATTCAGCGCGTAGTAAATCTGCTGCCCGTCGCGGCGGCTGGTGATCAGCTCCGCGTCCTTGAGCACGGCGAAGTGATGCGACATCGACGGCTTGGTCATGTCAAACGACGCCGACAGCTCCCCCGCCGTCTTCTCCCCATGCCCCAGCAGTCGAATGATCTCCCGCCGGGTCGGGTCGGACAGCGCCTTGAAAACCTGGTTCAGAGCCATCATGAGAGTCCATTCGCACCGGCGCGGCGATTATTTAGATCGTTGTCTAATTATCTTGCGCGAGGGACGGCCCGTCAACAGAGCAAGCCGCGCGATCACGTCTCCTCGATCTTGATCCACCTTCGTCTGACGGGGGGCGGAATGTAGGCCAAGAGCTGGCGGATGATCGAGTCGGGGTCGTCGGCGACGATCAAGGGGTGCAGGGACGCGGGGCGGATGAACTGCTGGGTGATGCCGTGGTCCAAAAGCGCGTTGAGCGGATCAAAGTAGCCGTCGACGTTGAGGATGCCGATCGGTTTTCGGTGAATCCCCAGCGCTCCCCAGCTCAGGATCTCGAAGAACTCCTCGAACGTGCCGATGCCGCCGGGAAGGGTCAGAAAGGCCGTCGAGAGCGTGGCCATCAAGGCCTTGCGCTCGTGCATGCCCGAGACGACGTGCAGCTCGGTGAGCCCATGGTGGGCGATCTCCTTTGTCGCGAGCGCCTGGGGAATGACGCCGAACGCCTTCCCCCCTGCCTCGAGCACGGCGTCGGCGACGATGCCCATCAGCCCGACCTGTCCGCCACCGTAAACAAGGTCCACGCCGTGGCGCACCAGTGCCTCACCCACCTGGCGTGCCACCGTCGCGTAGGCCGGCGCGATGCCCGACGATGAACCGCAAAAGACGCAGATCCGAGGAGAATCAGCCATCGAAAACCAGCTCACGACGAGGCAGGGTCAGATCAAGCACTCCCAGATCAGTACGATACACGACCCGTGGACGCCAGACCAGCCCTCGCCTTCAGCGTGCTGTTGTGGGCTTTCCTCCCCAGACCCTCATGACGTCTTCAGACCCGCGCCGGGGAATACCGTTCTCGGCCATCAGGTCGGACGTCGCGGCTTCCATCGTCTCGCGCGGGAAGACCAGGGTCTCGGCTAACTCTCCGTGGAAGCGGATGGTTACGAATTCACCCTTCCCCTCACGCAGGACTTCCACCAGATGACGGAGGTTCTTGATCGGCACGCCATCGATGTCCTTGACCACCTGGCCGAAGGGGTCGGCATAGCCGCAGGTCATGGGATGGGCCAGCATCGGCGCGGTGACTACCACGAGTTCCTCACCTGGGAACGCCACGCGATCGCCGTCGCGCGCCAGGAGCGGGCTGCCGAGCATGCCGTACGGATTGCCCTGAGCGTAGGTGGACACAGCCTCGTCAATCACTGTCGAGAAGACGAGCGGGCCGTGGACGAAGTATCGCGGATACTGCCCGCGATAGGGCCTGATCAAACGGTCGTCCTCGCACGTGACGACCATTCCCACCTCCAAGGGCTTGCCGCCCCGAATCAGCCGGACGGGTACCGTGCCGTTCTTCGCCAGGCGCGGAACGAGAACCGAAAAGGGGAGCCGGAGGCCCTCGAAATCGACCAGGCCCTCGTTGTCGATCTCCGCGGTGCCGATCCGCGTCACGACGTCGTTCTCGCGTAGAGGGTTGCCCGCGACGGTTCGTCCGGGCTGTCGGACCAGGATTCCCCGATCCGACCGTTTCAGCCCAAGCTTCTTCCGCAACGTCTCGTTCACCAGCGTCTGGAAGTGGTCGACACTTCGCGGCTTGCCGTCGTAGCGCCCGTCCTTGACGTCGGTGAGGAAGGCGTCGATCTCCTCGTTGGGGATGATCAGTCCGGCGTTTTGCGCCCGGCGGAAGACGAGGCCGATCATCTTGCCGCTGACCAGCGCCGGTCCTCCGCTGTTGCCCGGCGCGGCGACCGCGTTCACCTGGATGCGCATTCCCTCCGTCAGGTCGTTGTAGGCGGCGTAGTCGATTCGCGAGACCTGGCCGGGCGAGATCGCCAGCCCCGTGCCCCCCGCGGGAAAGCCCATGAGCACGACCGCGTCGCCCGGGCCAGGGCGCCTTGCTGCTCGAGGCAGCGCGGGACGCTTCTCGAAGAAAGTCTCGTCTTCGAGCGTGAGGACCGCCAGGTCGATGCCCGGCCCGATCGCGGCGACCTTGGCGACGAAGCGGTCGCCCCCTTTCTGGCCCTGCACGAAGACCTCGCCGGCGTAGAGGACGATGTGGGCGTTGGTGAGAATCCGCTTGCCGTCAATGACCGCGCCGGTGCCCATGACCTCGACCGGGTTTTGCTTGGCCCACGGCCGCGTCGGGTGAGGCAGCCGCATCGACGAGAAGACCCGTACGACCGATTCCTCCGGCGCGGCGGCCGAAGCGTCGCTCGTTACGCATGCGAGGAACAAGAGACCCAGGGAGAGACGTTTGGGAGTCATCAGTAGTTGCTCCTTGAGCGAAGTGAGAGAGGGATGTCACGTTGGTAACATGATGCGAGCGCGATGCAGAGGAAGCCTCAGGGACCATGAGCAAGTGATGCGCAAAAATGAGTACGCATGAGGCGCCGAACTGTTTCTGCCGACTCCGGGGAATTGCCTCGGTGGGCCTCCCTACTCCACCTTGATGCGAATCGTGTGGAAGAGTTGACGACCCGATGAGTCGCTGAGCGTGATGACGACCTCATAATCCTTGTGTTCGGCATCCAGCGGTACCCGCCACCTCAGTTTCCCCTCTGAAGAAACGCTCAGCCCTTTTGGCCCGGCAGCCAACTCGAAGTGGACGGGGCCCTTGTTCGAGTGCGCTAGCACCTGGTGGACGAGGTCCTGTCGCGGTCGCGCTGAGAGCTTGACCGACGAAGTGGCAAACAGGAGGGGCTTTTCGGAGCGCGCGATCGCTTGATCGATGTCGAGCTTGCGCAGGACGACGCGATCGTTCGAGTGGGGTATCGTGACCAGGAGATGAGCCACCGGGATGAGATGGAAGCGCTTTTCGATCGTGAAATCGTCCTGGATCGAGGCATCGTTTTCCCCCACGGCGGTCATCTCGTCGAGCCCCCAAACCGTCAGCAGCCGGGAGCCGTCGCTGGCGGCGTGCACCGAGGCTGCGACGGCGTTCGATGACTGGTTCGGTGAGCCGCTCTCGCCAAGGCCGAGGACGCTCAGGTAATATGCGGGGTCGGACGACACTGTAGCAAGGATACCGGGTCATTGGATCACGCCGCCCTCGCTTTGTGAAG
>JBMFUH010000490.1:0-5626 GCA_049966735.1 Isosphaeraceae bacterium | reverse complement strand
TCGCGAGGTCGTACAGAGCGGCGTCCCTCGATTCGGCGGGTTCGACGTCACATACAAAGCGCTCCAGAAGACCGAGGCGTTGTACGACAACGGATCGCGCGTGGCGATCCTGGCTGCCAGCCCGACCAGCGTACGCGGCCCTCATGTGCCTAGCCTCAAGCTCGACGAGGTCGACGAGATCCCCGAGGACATTCGCGACGCCGCTTTGGGCATGGCCATGGAGGTCCGCGGCAACCGTTCGTCCGTCCTCATGACGTCTACCTGGCACCGCCTGGGGGGGCCGATGTCGTCGCTGATCGACCGCGGCAAAAGCGGTGAGTTTCCCGTGTTCACTTACTGCGCGTTCGAGGTCTTGGAGCGCTGTCCCGCCGAACGCAGCGGCGCACACCTGGAAAAGTGTCCGGAATGTCCGCTTCAACCCTGGTGTCATGAAGACCGCGACGCCGACCCCTTGAGCCGCCCCAAGGCCAAGCGCGGCAACGGACACTATGCAATCGATTCTTTGATCCAGAAAGTGAAAGGCGTGTCTCCCCGAGTGTTCGCCAGCGACTATCTTTGCCAGGGCCCTCGCGCGCAGGGCATCTGGTTTACACACTACGACGAGTCGGCGAACGTCACGACCGACGCGGAGTTCGATCCGTCCTATCCGGTCCACATCGCCATCGACAGCGGCGTCTTCACCGGCGCGGTGTTTTTGCAGGTGAAACCGATGTCGCGAGGCAACGGCACGAACAGTCGCGAAGGTCAGCGAGTGAACGTCTTTGCCGACTATCTCGCCGAGAACCAGACGGCCGAGGCGTGTGCCCTGGCGATCAACGAGAAAGCGCGGGAGCTTTGCGGGTCAGCCCGCCGCACCATCTCGACCGATTCGGCGGGCGGAGCACGAAACCCCGTCGGACCGACGGTGATCGCCGAATACCAGCGTTGCGGTTTGACCGGCCAAGGCGGCATCCTGCAATGGCCCAAGTATCCAGGTTGCGTCAACGACGGCCTGGGCCTCATCGAGAACCTGATCCGCTCGGCCGATGGCACGGTCCGCCTAACCATTCACCCTCGCTGCAAGAACCTTGAGGCCGCCCTGCGTTGCTACAGGAGGGCTCGACGGGCCGGCCAGTGGATGGACTATCCCGCCGATCCTCAGCATCCCCACGAAGACCTCATCGACGCTCTCCGTGGCGGGCTCAAGCTGGTGATTGTCGATCGCCCCGCGAACCAGTCCGGCCTCACCCGCGCCCGTGTCGGCCGAGTGTTCTGAGGAGTTGCCTGTCGACGGTGGGAAACCTTGCGCGACATCACCACACGCTGACGACTCCCCGCTGATAACAGGCACCGTACGACTGATGAGTGGCAACTCTTTACTTCCCCTGGCAACCAGCGACTGTCAACTGACAACCACGAAACAACCATGCCACTATATCCAAACTCAGCCGCCTTCACTTACTTGGCATCTCTGTCGGGCATCCCCCGGTTGAAGCTGCCGGATGGTCGAATGGTCGACCAGCCGCATCCCGAATGGCTCCTTCACCAGCTTCGCTGGCGCTGGCTGCTCGATTCCTGGGAAGGCGGCGAAACGTACCGCATGGCCGTGTACGGTTACGATCTCCACGGAATGCCTGTACGTAACCTGATCCGCCACAAAAGAGAGTATCCCTCGTCCTTTGATGCCTCCTACTCGCCCGAGGTCGGACGCCCGCCGGGAACCGATCCGGCCGCCCAGGCGACCGACGACGACTACGAGCTGCGCCGGGCTCGGACACCCGTTCCCACGTTCGTGGCGGAGGCCGTGGAGACCCACCTGTCACGGATTTACAGCCGCGAGGTCCATCGTCAAGGGCCGGATCGCCTCATGAAATGGTGGCGCAACGTCGATGGGCAAGGGGCGTCGATCGATCAGTGGATGTCCGGCACCATCGCCCCCCTCTTGCTCGTTTTGGGCCAGCTCGACATACTCATCGATCATCCGCCCGTTCCCGCGGGAGAGGAAATTCGAACCAGGGCTGATGAGGTTCGCCTGGGACTGAACACCTGCGTCGCTTCGTATATCCTTCCCGAAAACCTGGTGTGGTGGGCGCTCGACCGCCTGGGTCGGTACGACGAGTGCGTCGTCCGCGAGGTCCAGGAGGACGGACAGAACAGGTGGAGATACTGGAATGCCTCGTACTGGGTGCTCTACGATCAGTCGGGCGCTATTGTAAAGGGCCCGGTGGAACATCCTTTCCGACGCGTGCCGATTGTACGTGTGTTCGACCGGCGCCGGCCCCGCTGCCGCAATATCGGCCTGCCACGATATGAGCCAATTGCCGAACTGCAGCGCGAGTATTACAACCGTGACAGTGAACTGATTCTCTCGGATACGACCCAGGCGCATCCTCTGTTGCAAGGTCCCGAGGATTACGTCCAACCCGACGGCACCGTGCCGATCGGACCGAACTGGCTGCTGCCGAAGAAGAAGAACAGTAACGGTACGGCGGCCACCTATGAGGGGTTCGACGTTGTCGATTTTCCCAAGAACGGCGCCGAGTCGATTCGTCTGAACAAGGCCGATCTCCGTGATGCCGCCGACCGCGCGGCGCTCCTGCTCAAGCCGGCGGGCGCCGCTGGCGTCGGAGGGTCGACGGTGGCCCAGAGCGGCCTGGCCAAACGGCTAGACCAGGCGGCCGGCAATGATCTTCTGAGTAAGATCGCCGCCATGCTGGGGCGGGCGGAGGAACTGATCGCGGACCTAGCCCTCACCGTCCTCGACGACGGTGTCCCTCAGGTGGGCCGATCGTGGGTGATCGTACACTATCCGATGGAGTTCGACCTGTTCACCGCCGACGAACTCGCTAGGGCCATCGCCCAGTTCCAGGGAATTCTGGCGAATGCCGGCAACGCTCCACAGACTGAAAGTGAACTTCTGCGGAAGCTGATCCGGCTGATGCTCCCAGGCCTGGAAGACAGGGAGTACAACGAATTCGACACCGAAATCGACAGATACCTTGATTCACGCGCTCTTGGGCATGGCCAAGGTTCGCTCGAGGTTTCGGCGCCACCCTTTTCGGAGTGAAATTGTGAGTGATCAAGCAAACATGTTGAGGAACAATGGTGCGTCGGCTCCCTTTGGCCAGGCGACCGCGCCTCAGTCCGACACGCAGAATTCACCTGCCGCTTCGCCAGATAGTCCCCCGGCGCCGACGACAATTCCTCTCTCGGTGGAGGAGTATCAGCGGCTTCGATCGCTGGAACGGCAGATCGAGGACTTTCAGAAGCTCCAGCAAGCGACCCTGGAGGCCAAGGAAGCCGACAGGCTTCGCCTGATGGCTGAGAAAGGACAGATCGAGGAGGCCCTGGACCAGCAGCGCAGAACCTGGGAACAGAAACACAACGAGGTCCAAAACCGGTACAACCAGCTCGAACAGCAGGTGCACACCGAACGGCGGGACAGGGCCATCATTGAAGCATTGCACGGTCGTTCGTTCGTCGGGGACACTCCCGAACAGCGCAGCGCTAAAGCGGCGATGGTCCAGCGCGTTCTGCGGGATGACTTCGAGACGACGCGGGATGCCAGTGGCGCGCTCGTGGTACGCGACAAGGCGACGGGCCGACCGGCCGCCGACGTTCTCCGGGAGCGTCTTGACTCTTCTGAATTTGCCTTCTTTTTCACCCCCTCTTCTCGAGGCGGCTCGGGGGCCGACGGCACCCGTCTTCCCGCCAGTCCGACATTGAACCAGCCCGGTTCCCTCGACGCCATCGCCGCCGTCTATCGAAACAAGCTATCGCAGCATCAATCGTTTGGGCTTCGTCCCAAGCAATAGTGGCGGCGCTCGCTACGCTCGCTAGTGGCGAGTGGCTAGTGGCGAGCAAGAAAGCCATCTCCAGTTTGACTAGCCACTCGCCACTCGACACTCGCGACAAGGAGCAACTCATGCCTCTGTACGAAGGTGGTCCGCTCACTCAGTTCACGGCGTTCAACGCGGGCGTCATTCCCAACGACGTCTTCGGGGTCGCGATCAACTGGTTTGTGAACCGGACTCCACTGATCTCCCGTTTGCCCAAGCTCTCGACGGGCTCGACCCAATTCGTGGTGACGAACGACAACTATCGTCCCCGTTCCAATCCGATGAATAACGGCGGCCCTTTGAGCGCCTCGGCGACGTCCGTCACGGTAGCCGATGGGACGATTTTCGACATCGGCGACGTCATCCAGATCGACCAGGAATACATGCTGGTCACCGGTACACCCGATTCGGCAACCACGACCGGCAACGTGCTGACCGTCGTTCGGGGCTATGCCGGAACGACCGCGGCGACGCACAACGACCTGCTGCCGGTCTACCTGGTGAGCAACTCGCGAACCGGCGCCGAGGTGAATGTCACCAGCGTCAGCCGGATTCCTCAGGCGGTGACGCAATACTGCCAGACCGTACAGCACGCGTACCAGGTTGGCGGAGCGCTCCAGTCCGACGCCAACTACGTGAGCGGCTTCGCCACGCCGCTGGATCGCGACCGGATGTTGGCCATGCAGAACGTGATGGACGACTTCGAGAGCGCGACCTACTACGGCTTGGGTGTGCCTGTGACGCAAACCGGTTCTCGTCCCTTGATGAAAGGCCTACAGGCACTCATCCAGACAAACAACGTCACGTCTCCCGTCAACGCGGCGGCGTACAAACCGTCGGACCTGGTTCGCGACACACTCCAGGCCTGCTTCAACGGCGGCGGCAACCCGACCGTGCTTCTGGTCTCGACTGACTGGCTTTCGGGTTTCGCGGTGTGGGGACACGCGGCCATGCGGCTGAATGCGGGCTCGAACGTGTTCGGCACTCCTATCGACCTGTTTGAAGCTCCCTTCCTTTCCGGCATCTCGATCATCCCCGCGCCACTCCTGCGTCCTGGCACCGTGATTTGTCTATCCGACCATGAGGTCCGGATCCGGCTCAAGAGGCCGATGATGGACAAGCCTCGTGGCTCCCGCGGCGACGCGTTTGAAGGAGATATCATCATGGAAGGCGCCATCGAACTGGATAACGAAGCACACCATGCCTGGGTCACCGGCGTGACCGCATTCGCCGCCGCGTAAGAGGTCGCCAGTCGCAAGTTGCCAGTTGCCAGCGCGTTCAGTCCGATGGCGACCGGCGACTTGCTTCAGGCATTAACGGTCAACCGGCAACGGACAACGGACAACTGACAATCATGGGCAAGTACATCTTCCCAGGCCTCTGGCCATTCTTTGATCGCGTGGCGAAAGGCCGTTCTCTACACCACCTGGGCCGCGCGCGCGAGCTCTGGCATTGCAAGCAGATTCAGGACGCCCTGGGTCAGCTTGCCCGCCTGGATCGCGCCAGCCAGTTCGAGCTGCTTGCACACGTGTATCAAGTCCGGGACAGCCTGGCCCTGGCCCTTGAGGGCTGCGACGAAGCGATCCTGGAAGTGAGCGTCGAACTCGATCTGCCCGACCGTCCATCGGCGTATCCTCAACCAACAGCGATAGAGAGACGTTGACACCATGCCTCAAGACACCTTCGTCGCGCCCATCATCCAGCCGAGCGGCACAACGTGGGCGCAGTTCAAGACCGGCGGCGTCGGAATTCTGCTCTCCAAGCTCGCCCAGGCCAATCCGCCCAGAGCTAACCCGACCACGGTCGCG
>JBMFUH010000489.1:0-5631 GCA_049966735.1 Isosphaeraceae bacterium | reverse complement strand
CCGGCTACAACACGCCCCGGCGCATTCTGTCGATGGGGGGCTGGGCCGGGCCTGACACGCCTGGCCAGGCATTTTGCCAGAATCCGCTCGTGCCCGAGGTCGCTACCTTCTACACCGATTACGCCGACGCGCTCCTGGCCGAGTATGGCGGCGAGATCGACGCCCTGGTCTGGGACGAGACGTTCTGCGTGCCGGCGGGAAGCCTGGGGTCGAAAGCGGTTCCCGGCTACGCCGACCGGGCGATGATGCGCTTGGTTCGCAACGTGGCCCGGCGCGTGGAAGCGTACAATCGCGACCATCACCGCGAAGTCGCCTTCCTGACCTCTGACTGCCTCGACGCCTCGCACGGCGCTCCTTACGCACTGATGGCACACGGGACGTATCAGGACACCTGGAATCGTCCCGACGCCTGGTCGTTGGCCATCTTCCCGAACTACCGGAATGTCGTCTGGTCGTGCTGCTGGTGGCCCAACTCCAAGCCCGATTGGATCGCGTTCGGAGCACGGAACTACCAGGCCCCCGTCGCCATCTCCAACGGCTGGGGAGACAACCAAGGCTTCGCCGAGCTATCCTCTGCTCAGCGTGAACAGGTTCTCAAACTCTTCCGCGAGCGGCAGCGGATCTCGACCCGGCTGCACTGGTTTGGCCATCTACCTGTCGCCAAGCGGTCGGCAGCCCGGTAGTTCCGGCTCGAGACTCGAACGCGCCGGTTTCGACGGTCGAACGTGGACTGGCCCCCACCGTCGCGGTAAACTCTTTCCATGAGACGCGCGAGACAGAAAGATTACTTCGTCTGTCCTCACTGCGGCGCCAACGTGCCGGCCGGGGCGATGTCGTGCCGCAATTGCGGGGCCGATGATGAGACGGGCTGGTCCGAGAATGCCGGCGAATGGGAAGACAACGTCCCCTCGTCCGGCCATGGCTCCGACGATGAGCTCGACTACGACGAGTTCATCGCCAGGGAGTTGCCGAATCAAGCTCCGGTTTCCGGCCGTCGCCGAGTTTGGACAGTCGTTGTCGCGATCGTGATCCTCGCGTTCTTGATCTGGGCCCTCGGGCAGTTTCGCTCGATGTGAGCCCTCCCTCCTCTTCCAACCTACCTGGAGGAACTTCGATGTTCTCCATCATCCTCGCCAGCCTTTTGAGCCTGGCCCCGGCGCCCGCCGGAGGGCAGCTCACCCTCGTCCGTGACGGCAAGACAAACTGGGTCATCGTCGTGCTGCCAGACGCCACCGAGCCGGTGCGGCACGGAGCCCTCGAACTTCAGAAACACATCGAGCTGATGTCGGGCGCCAGGCTGCCCATCGTCGATGCCTCGGCCTCGCATCCCGCCGGCGCGATCATCCTCCGTGTGGACTCGACAATCGGGCCGGAGGCGTTCCGCATCCGCACCGTGCCGGAGGGCATCGAGATCAGCGGCGACGGAGGGCGCGGCCTGCTCTATGGCTGCTACGGCCTGCTCGAGGACGTCTTCGGCTGCCGCTGGTACACCGCGAAGATCAGCAAGGTTCCCAAGAAATCGACGCTCCGCGTCGGCCCGCTCGACATCAAAGAGAAGCCGGCGTTCGAGTATCGCGAACCGTACTACTGGGAGGCCTTCGACCGCGATTGGGCGGTCCGCAACCGGACCAACGGCAACGCGCAACGGCTCGACGACACGGTCGGCGGCAAGGTCATGTACGGACCGTTCGTCCACACGTTCAATTCCCTGGTGCCGCCGGATAAATACTTCGACACCCACCCCGAGTACTTCAGCATGGTGGGCGGCAAGCGGAGGAAGGGTTACTACCAGCTTTGCCTGACGAACCCCGACGTGCTCAAGATCAGCATCGAACGGGTGCGGCAGTGGATCAAGCATAGCCCCAAGGCGACGATCTTCTCGGTCTCGCAGAACGACACCGACGGCCACTGCCAGTGTGACGCCTGCAAGGCCGTCGAGGCGGAAGAAGGGGCCCCCTCGGGCGTGGTGCTCCGGTTCGTCAACGCCGTGGCGGATGCGATCGCCAAGGACCATCCGCACGTTCTGATCGACACGCTGGCCTACCAGTGGACCGAGAAGCCGCCGAAACACGTGCGCCCGCGGCCCAACGTGCGGATCCGCCTGGCTCCCATCGGCGCCTGCGTCGCACATCCGCTCTGCGGCTGCGAGCAGAACAAGACGCCGCTGGCCAACCTGCTGGCCTGGTCGAAGATCACCGACCAGCTTTACATCTGGCACTACAGCACGAACTTCGCCCACTTCTTGCAGCCGCTTCCCGACCTTGACGAGATCGCCGGGACGATCCCGCTGTTCAAGAAGCAAGGGGTCGTCGGCATCTTCTACGAAGGAAACATGGTCGGCGGCGGCGGCGGTGAGATGTCGGAGCTGAAGGCCTACCTCATGGCCAAGCTGATGTGGAACCCCAAGCGCGATTCGAAGGCGATCATCGACGAATTCCTCACCGGAGTCTTCGGTCCCGCCGCGCCCCAGATCAAAACCTGGCTCGACCTGCTGCACAAGCCCGCAAGGAAGAGCGACGTGCACGCGCGGATCTACGACCCGCCAACGGCCCCTTATCTCAGCGATGAACTCCTCGCGGCCGGCACGCGCCTCTTCGACGAGGCCGAGGCCGCCGCGAAGGACGACCCCGTCGCGCTCGACCAGGCCCAGCGCGCGCGTCTGGCCCTGGAATATGTGCAACTCTGCCGATCGACCCCCGACAAACCGGCTCCCGGCGGTCTCAAGCACGCCGCGCTGGTCAATACCGTCACCGCCAAGATCGCCCGCTACAAGATCAGCTCCGTCCGCGAGGGCGAGCCCGTCTCCCGGTTCCTCAAGCGTATCGGCAAGGCGAAGTAATATCTACAAGCTCAGAAAATGTTCACGCCTCTCGGCCAGGGGCGGTCGCCGCCCCTGGATGCGAGAGCGACCGAGCCCCTCGACTCACTCTCGATCCGTCTCCGGTCCCTTCACATGAGAACGAGCCTGGAGCCATTTCCTCAGAGACTCCGGGCTCTCTCCGGAGGCTCGACCCAGGAGCAGTCCCTCCACGCTGATATCCTCGTCGAGGTCGGTCCAGTGGATCCCTCGGCCATTCTCGATCAGCCGCCAGCGATTTCGCTCGTCGGGGGTCGCGTGCCAGAGCCGGGGATACCAGCCGAAGGGGACGGAGAGCGACCGGCCGTCACTCAATTCGACGGTGAGCGCCTCGTCCGAGAGCACGACATTGCGGGCCAGGGGAAGCTGGATCTCAGTTGCCGAAAAACTCATGCCAGCTCCCGAGAAGTGTTGCGTGGTGATCAAGAACGAGTGCCAGTATCGTGCCAGTATCCGATTGATGTCCCTCCTGGAAAAGCCGGCACTCCGTTCCAGCCGGACAAGGTTCAACCAGAACTTGCCTTCGCAATCGTCACGCTCCACGTGCACATGCGGGGGTCGTCCCGGTCACCCGAGTAGAAGAAAAAACGGTACGGCCCATGAGAGAGGACGGTTGGGATTTCCTTGATGGTATCTTGTAGGAGCCAAGTCGGGTAGAGTCGGTCCGATTCAATGTCATGCACTACGGCCGCGCCTGCGCTTGAGGACAAGTCCCAGGGCCACCAGCGAGGCAAGCGCGAGCGGGCCGGGCTCTGGGGTGCTCACCTCCGTGGGCGGGCCGCCGGGCGTCATCAGGAACTCATGCTCCGCGCCGTTCAGCGTGCCCACGCCGACAATCTGGCCCAGGTCGTCGATCTTCAACGCCTGCGTGAGAAACCAGCCCGAGCCAGCCGGAAGCTGCGTGTTCAGGTCGAGCCACTTGTTGCTCGTGGGATCGAGAAGCGCCGCGCGGTATTCGTTTTGATAGGTCACGCCCGCCAGGATTGGGTCGGTCGTGTAAACCTTTTGACCGTCCTGGAGAAAGTAAAGCCGCACGATGCTACCGGCAACGGTGTTCGAGGCGTTAATATCGGCAAGAAGACCCGGCCAGTGGGAATTGTCGCCATACGCAATACTGTTCCATCCGCCTTGCGGGCTGTAGATGGCGGACCATCCAGGGAGACTTCCGGATGGTGCGCCCTCGCCGAGACCCCATCCCTGGGAGTTGATCGTGAGGTTACTCATCAATGGTGAGCCTTGGTTGTTGGCCGGCCACATAGGCGGCACGTACGCGTTGACGTTCGGCACGTTGGCGTGATCCACCGACGACCGCTGGAAGGCATAGGCGGCTGAACCATCGGCGGCCCGCACATAGCCTTGCCCGGCGCTGTTGACTCCCAGCACCGGGGCGTACGACCACGGGGTCGTCGCGGCAGCGGCCGGCACGGCCCCCAGATCGGTGATGGTATACGAAGGCGAGGCCAGGCACTCGCGGCCGGTCCCGCACAACACGACGAAAACGCCCCACAACGCGCGTAGCCAGGTCGGGCGCTCTGTGAAAGGACTCATTGCAAACCTTGCCCCATCCAACAGGTTCGCGGAAAGACCCTCCAGCTCTCCTTCGAGATCAGCGCCGGACCATCCGTGCTCGGGAGGGCACATGCCTCAAGCGCAGGGGAGTCTATGTCAATCGCCAAACGTGTCAATGGGAAATGGTTGTCCGCAAGTCAGTAAGCCAGTACGGAAGGTTGCTACACAGCACAGGTGAGACTGCTTCCCAGGTGCCCGTGAGTGCGTTGGAGAATACCCGTGCTTTCGCGGCCCAGTCCCGACTCTCTGGGGGCCGATCATGCATTTGTATATAAGCGCACATCGTTTTCTTCCTCGAAATTCCTGTCCATTTACTTGAAGAACCGGGGGTGACTTCCCTATACTGAAAGTGATTCGTCCCGCTTGGGCGAATCGATCTCGACCACGTGAGGTCCGCCATGCGGCGTCGTGCAGGGGTGGCTGGTGCCACGTGCGAGTGCGTCGCGCCAACCAACGATGTCACCATTCTTTTCTCCCCCACAGCGGTGTTCTCCTCTTCGCGGAGTAGCATGGAGCGCATCCGCCGCAAGGCTGGGAATGGCGAAAGCATCGGGACCACTTGCCCCTTGTGGCCCCTTTTTCGTCGGGACTTGAGCCAATGACAACCGAATGTTCCCCTGCCGCGAAATCGACGCCGCCAGGACGGTCCAAGAAGGCGCCGCCGGAGATCAAGATCAGAGTGTCCTGGTGCAAGGGATGCGGGCTCTGCGTCTTTTACTGCAAGCCGGAGGCCATCGCCATGAACGGCGCCGTGCCCTGCGTCGTGGCGGCCGAGAAGTGTACGCGGTGCCTGCAATGTGAGATGATCTGCCCTGACTTCGCCATCCAGGTCGTCGATCGGCTGGTGCAAGAAGACACCGGGAGCGCCGAGACATGAAGACCAAAAACGCCGCGGTCAAGGTGACCTCGGGCAATGAGGCGGTCGCCGCTGGGGCCATGGCCGCCGGCCTGCGCTTTTTCGCGGGTTACCCTATCACCCCATCCTCGGAGATCGCCGAGGAACTTTCCGTGATGCTCGCCAAGTCGGGCGGGGTCTTCATTCAGATGGAAGACGAGATCGCCGCCATGGGGGCGGTGATTGGCGCCTCGCTCGCCGGTTCGAAGTCGCTCACGGCAACCTCGGGACCCGGGTTCTCGCTCAAGCAGGAGAACATTGGATTCGCGTGCATGGCCGAGGTGCCGGTCGTGATCGTCAACGTGATGCG
>JBMFUH010000488.1:4860-5636 GCA_049966735.1 Isosphaeraceae bacterium | reverse complement strand
CACTCTTGACGTCGGCCTGGCGTTCGAGTTGCCCGCCGGAGCGCCCAGGCGTTTCAAGCTCCAGAGCGCCTGGGCCGAGGACCGGGACAAACCCGCGCTCGCGGCCGAGGCCGGACGTCCGTCGCTCATGCAACTGAAACCGTTTGAGGTTGTCGTCCTAGACGCATCGCCGCTGAAATAAGACCTCCCTACGTTGAAGAGAGTGATCATGGCAGCATGTAGAGTTTTGTCCGCGGCCTGCCTTGCCGCCTGGTTTGTCGTGACCGCCAGCGCCGGCCCTCCGCGGCATGAAGCGACGGTCAAGGAATACACCAGGGTCTTCACGACGTATCCGTATGCCGATCCTGACCCCGTGGCGTCGATGACGCGGTACTATCCCTACTTCCGCTTCGATGGCTTCTCGACCCGGCCCGTCCAGAAGGCGTGGAAGGTCGTGGAGCTGTCCAACGATTACCTGCGAATTCTCATCTTGCCGGAAATCGGGGGGAAGGTCTGGGCCGCGGTCGAGAAGAGCACCGGGCAATCACTCATCTATTTCAATCATGTCGTCAAGTTCCGCGACGTCGGCATGCGCGGGCCGTGGACCAGCGGCGGGATCGAGGCCAACTACGGCATCATGGGTCATGCGCCCAGTTGCTTCGCGCCGGTCGACTACGTCGCGCGTCGCGAATCAGACGGCAGCGCGAGCTGCACGATCGGCGTGCTCGACCTGCTCACGCGGTCGACCTGGCGGCTGGAGATCAACCTGCCGGCGGATCAGGCCGTCTTCTCCACCC
>JBMFUH010000488.1:0-4850 GCA_049966735.1 Isosphaeraceae bacterium | reverse complement strand
CACAACGGTTCGGGAATCGAAGAACCCTATTACACCTGGATGAACGTCGGCATCAAGTCAGGCGGGAACCTGCAATTCGTCAATCCCGGGACATTTTACATCGGTCACGACGGCCAGGCGCAGGACTGGCCGATCAACCGGGAGAACGGCCGGAACCTATCGTGGTACGAGCAGAACAATTTCGGCAGTTACAAGTCGTATCATGTGATGGGACGTTTTTCCGAGTTCTTCGGCGGTTACTGGCACAAGGACGACTTCGGCATGGCACGCGCGTCGACCTATGGCGAGAAGCCCGGCAAGAAGATCTGGATCTGGGGACTCTCCCGCGAGGGGATGATCTGGGAAAACTTGCTCACCGACGCCGACGGCCAGTACGTCGAGGTGCAGTCGGGCCGGCTCTTCAACCAGGCGGGCGCGGAGAGCAGCGCGACGCCGTTCAAGCATCGCGAATTTCCTCCCTACGCCACCGACACCTGGACCGAGTACTGGCTGCCCGTCAAGGGGATCAAGGGATTCGTGAGCGCCAGCCCCTATGGCGCGCTCAACGTCATTGGCGCGAAGACCGATCGGCTGGTGATTCGCGTCTCGCCGACCCGACCGCTCCACGACAAACTGCAAGTCCTCGACGGCGACCGGCTCCTGCACGAGCGGCAACTGGACTTGAGGCCGATGAAGGAGGTGGAAGAGGTTGTGAAGCTGGCGGCGGTGCCCAGGCAACTGAGGGTCTGCATCGGCGGCGACAAGCTGGAGTACGTGGCCGGCGACAGCGACGTGCTCAGCCGGCCCAGGGAGGCGCCCGCCGATTTCGATTGGGGGTCTGCCCAGGGGCTTTATTTCCGAGGCAAGGAACAGATGCGGCAGCGTGCATATAAGCAAGCTGCTGAAGCGTTTCGGGCCTGCCTGAAGAAGGACCCCAACCACGTCCCCGCGCTCGTGGACCTGGCGTCGCTGGCCAACCGTCGGGGTGATGCGGCCGCGGCCCGCGGCTTCGCCCGCAAGGCCCTGAGCATCGACACGTACGATCCCGCCGCCAATTTCCAGTTTGGCCTGGCCAGCGTGGCTTTGGGTCACAAGGCCGACGAGGAAGACGCGTTCAGCATCGCCGCGCTGTCGAACGGCTGGCGCAGCGCTGCGCACACGGCGCTGGCGAGGCTCTATCTCCGGCAGCGGCGGTACGACCGGGCGCTCGCCTTCGCCGAGAGCAGCATGGACAACGACCGGCGCAACCTGGACGGCCTGCAACTCCAGGCAGTCATCCGCCGACTCAAGGGTGATGGCGGAGGGGCTGACGCTGTCTTGAAGTCGCTCCTGGCGCTCGATCCGCTGAACCACTTCGCTCGATTCGAGAGGTACTTGCTGGGCCGGGCGAGCCGCGAGGATTTCACGGTTCTGATACGCAATGAGCTGCCGCACGAGACGTACCTGGAGCTGGCCTGCTGGTATCACGGCGTGGGGCTTGACGAGGACGCCGCGAAGGTGCTCGAGCTCGCCCCGCCATCGGCGGAGTGCCTCTGCTGGCTGGCGTACCTGCGCAAGGATGCTCGACTGCTGGCCCGGGCCGAGGCCGCAAGGCCGGCGTTCGTCTTCCCGTTCCGTCCGGAGTCGGTCCCCGTCTTCGAGTGGGCGTGCAAGGAGAGCAAAGCCTGGCAACCGCGCTACTTCCTGGCCCTGATCCGCTGGTCTCAAGAAGACTTGCCCAAGGCCCGCGAGCTGCTTGGCTCGTGCGGCGACGAACCGAACTTCGGCCCCTTCTACGCCGTGCGGGCCCAGGTCGATCGCCAGAACGCCGTGCGCGACCTGAAGCGGGCGATGCAGCGTGATCCGGCGCAGTGGCGTTACGGTTTCATGCTGGCGACAGAGCAGATGCGCCGGGGCGACCTGGCGGCTGCCCTGGCCACGGCGGCCGCCTCGGCGCGGCGATTTCCGGAATGCGGCAATCTGGCCTTGCTCCATGCCAGGGTGCTGGTCTTGACCGGTCGTTACGGCGAAGCGGCCGAGATCCTCTCGACGCGGGAGTTCCTGCCCGCCGAGGGAGTCACCGATGCACGCGGGCTCTATCATGAAACCCATCTGATGTTGGCGGCGGAGCGCATGAAGGCACACGCATTTGCCGATGCCCTGCGCCAGATCGAGCTGGCGCGCGAGTGGCCGGAACGGCTTGGTTCCGGCAAACCGTACGACGTGGACGAGCGTCTCGAAGACTGGCTTGTCTGCAAGTGCCACGTCGCACTCAAGGCTCCGGACGATGCGCGACGGGCACTCGCCACGATCCTCGCCTACCAGCCCGGCGAGCGTGAAAACGGTCCTGGCCGGTTGCTCCGGGCCCTGGCGCTGAAACAGACCGGACGAGCCGACGAGGGCCGTGTTCTGATTCAAGGCTGGCTCAAGCAACAACCTGACGACGAGATGGCCCGCTGGGCCTCCGGTGTCTTTGAAGGGAAGCCGACGCCGCTGCCCCCGGGAGTCCGCGACGCGCGCTGGCGCGTCCTTGCCGCGCTCTCGCATTGAGAGCTTCGTAAGTTTCACATAAGATTTAACTCCTAAGAAGGACAAGGCGATGACCAGTCATTCATGCACAGAACTTTCGCGCAGGAAACTCTTCAAGGCATCGCTGCTGGGCGGCGCCGCGCTGGCGGTGGGGAAACCCATGCCGACCCTCGCCTCGGCTGCTCCAGCGGGCGCGCGCGGCGAGCGCGCGCCCAGCCGGGTCGCGATCACGTCGAGCGACGATCGTGCCGACCTCGTTTTCCAGGGGCTCAATCACCTGAAGGCGGAGATTGCCCGGGCGATCGGCGACCGGCTCGTCGTCATCAAGCCGAACAACGTGGCGACCGACCGCGCGCTCTCCGCCACGACGGCCGGCTGTCTCGAGGGCGTGCTCGAGTTCCTCAAGTCGATCGGCAAGCTGCCCAGCGCGATCGTGGCCGAGTCCGCCGGCATGGGCCCGACGCCGGAGGGGTTCGCGCACTACGGGTACGAGCCGCTGGCGGCCAAATACGGTGTCAAGCTGGTGGACCTGGACCGGGAGCCGACCGCGGTCGTGCACGCTCTCGACCAGAACGACATGCGTCCCCACGCGGTGCGCGCGTCCCGGCTGCTCTTGGACCGGCGGAACTCCTTTGTCATCTCGCTCGCCAAGCTCAAGACCCACGACCTGGTCGTGGCCACGCTGTCGCTCAAGAACATCGTCGTCGGCGCGCCGATCAAGGATCAAGGATTCCGCTGGGGCCCCGGCGCAAGGCGAGGCGCCCGCACCGACAAGCGGCTGATCCATGGCAGCGGCTTCCACGGCACGCACTACAACCTCTACGCCCTCGCGCCCAGGCTCCATCCCGATCTCTCCGTGATCGACGGCTACCAGGGCATGGAAGGGAACGGTCCCGTCTACGGTACCCCGGTCGAGCATCGCGTGGCAGTCACCAGCCTCGACTGGCTGGCGGCGGACCGTGTCGGCGTAGCCTTGATGGGAATCAATATGGCCCACATGGGTTACCTGAACTACTGCGGGGCGGCCGGGATGGGCGAAATCGACCTGAGCAAGATCCAGATCCTGGGCGAGAAGCTCCAGGACCACGTTCGCAGCTATCGCCTGGCCGACAACATCGACCAGCAGCTCCAGTGGATGAAGCCGTTGCGCGGGTGATCGGCTGGTCGCGCGCCCCCGTCAAAGTCAATGAGGCAGGCGGGGCAATAACTCGCGCGCCAGGGCCTCGTAGCCGGGCGCCAGCGGGTGGCTGGCGTCGCCGTACTGCTCGCTGGCCAGCGGCGCGGGCGCGAAATAGGCCACGCCTTTGGCCTTCAGCCCCGCCTCCAGCTCTGCTTTGACCCGTTGATAACGCTGGCGGCTGGCGTCCGTCAGAAGATGTTCATTGAATGGTCCGAGGAGCACGAAGACGCGATTGCCCCGACTTTGGAGAACGTCGATCGCCTTCCGGAAGAAGCGCCACTGGAGCGACTTCGCCGGTTCGACCCAGGGAAAGTCCTGCCGAGTGATTCCGTGCTGGAACCAGGGGCCGGGCTTGTGCCGCGGGATGTTGTCCGACGGCGGCAATCCCGCGCGTAGGTTTCGCAGCGGGTTCGCGGTCGGCCGCTCGAGCGTCCACGCAGGGATGTCCATCCGATCGAAGTACGCCTGCTGGAGATGGCCGGTCCAGCCCAGGAACGGAATGTTGCGGTCGACCACGGCGCCGATCCGCGGCGAGATCGCCTCCTTGTAGGGCCCGAGCCAGGGGACGAACTGGGGGACGAGCCTGGGATGATTGAACTGTGCCTCGTCGTCCGAGCTGAGGTCGTGCCGAGGCGAGCTGAGCCAGAGCGGGTTGAGTTGCAGCAACACGGCCTTGTCGCGGATTCCGCTGGCGTAGTGCTCGAGCAGTCCCGCCAGCGCGATCGGGTGCGCGCCGTCGAGTCCGAGGTTGGCGAATCGCTCTCTTCCTTCCAGCTCGTTGAGATAGTGGCTGAGCGTCTGCTCGCGAGTGACGTACTGGCCCCAGATCACCGAGTCTCCGATCAGGAAGAACTCATGTTCCCGCGCGGCCTTCCGTGTGTCGCGATCGTAGAGCCAGTAGTCGTCGCTCAGGTCGTAGGGCATCCGGTAGTCGCGGTCCGGCCGGAAGGTCTCGAACTTCTCCCAGAGCCGCGGCGCGGCGATGACGAAGCCCAGCGTGCACAGACCGATCACGGCCCACTCACGCAAGCTCAGCCGAACCGCGTTCGAGAAATCCCGCTCAGACATCCTTCCGCCTCCCAACACCTGCAAACGAGGCTCGTGCCATCATCAACGAATCCAGACCGAATCAAAACTGGAAGTAGATGAACTGTCGCGAGCCCGGCTGCGCGACGGTCAAGAG
>JBMFUH010000487.1:0-5651 GCA_049966735.1 Isosphaeraceae bacterium | reverse complement strand
CACGGTGGTGGCCCGGCGCTACAGACCGCAGCGGTTCGAGGACGTCGTCGGCCAGGATCACGTGGTCCAGGCCCTGCGCAACGCGATTCGCCTGAACCGCCTGGCGCAGGCGTATCTTTTCTGTGGCACCCGAGGCGTCGGCAAGACGTCGATGGCCCGGATCTTCGCCAAGTGCTTGAACTGCGTGCAAGGGCCCACCGAGACCCCCTGCCAGGTTTGCGACATCTGCCAGTCGATCGCCGCCGGGCAAGACGTTGACGTGATCGAGATCGATGGGGCCAGCAACAACGGCGTCGAGCAGGTGCGCGAGCTCAGGCAAAACGCCTCGCTGCGGCCCAGCCGCTCGCGGTTCAAGATCTACTACATCGACGAAGTCCACATGCTCTCGACCGGTGCCTTCAATGCACTCTTGAAGACGCTGGAAGAGCCCCCGCCGCACGTCAAGTTCTTCTTCGCCACCACCGAGGCGAACAAGATCCCGATCACGGTGCTCTCGAGGTGCCAGCGCTACGACTTCGCGGGCATCACGCCCGACGCCATCGTCAGTAGTCTAAAGGAGATCTGCGCTCGAGAGCAGGTCGAGACCGAGACCGAGGCGCTCCAGGTGGTGGCGCGGCGGGCGGGAGGCTCGATGCGCGACGCCCAGTCGCTGCTCGAGCAGCTTCTGGCCTCCGGCAGCCCGAAGTTGACCGTCGAGGTCGTGCACCAACTTCTGGGCACGCCCAGCGACGAGCGGCTGCTGGGCGTTCTCGAAGCCCTCGCCGGTCACGACGCGGGTACAGCCCTTTCCCTACTGGATCAGGCCGCCGCCCAAGGGGTGCAACCCGCCGACCTGCTGGCCGGCGTGGTCGACTTCCTCCGCGACGCCCTGATGCTGTCGGTGGGAGCTGGTTCCATTCTGCTGGCCGTTACGCCCCGGCAAAAGCCCCGGCTGCAGACAATCATCAAGGCATGGCCGACCGATACCATCCTGGCCGCCCTCCAGATCCTGGCCGAGGCTCGTGCCCGGATGCGCGGAGCAACACACGGCAGATTGCTCGTCGAACTGGCACTTGTCCGGGTCGCTCGACTGGAAAACCTGACAGAACTGAGCAATCTGGTCGATCGGCTGGCGGCGATTGAATCCGGGTCGCCAACCCCGCGGAAAACAGTGGCACAGAGCGTAAAACAAAAGCTGAGCCCGGCTAATTCTTCCACGATTCACGAGGCAGACCCGCGCGAGCAGGTGCAACGCGCTTCGCGGGGGGCGGAGAAGACCGACCCGGAACCATCACCGGTAGATCTTGCGCCTCTTTCCCCCGTAACCGGGAGGTCCCCGGTCGAGGTTCCGGCGAGCGGTCCGACGGATACGGGGGCAAGTCAAGAACCGGCTGCTGGGGCTGCTGATCTGGCGGATGCCTCTGCCCAGCCGTGCGGGGCGTCGGCAACGGCCGCCGATCAAGGCCAAGGCACGTCTCCCGAGGCGGGGAGAGGAGGGGAGCGTCCTCCCCTGGAGCTGGAGGCGGTCCGGCGGGTCTGGCCCGACTTGGTGACGAAGGTGGGGAAGCTTTTGGGTATGAAGCTGGTCGCCACGGAGCCGATCAGGGTTGAGGGGCCCGATGTGCTGGTCATCGCCGCCAAGCCGGGCTACAATACTTCAGCGGACGCGTGCGGATCGGCTGATGCCAGGAGGAAGATCGAGCACTCCCTGGAGCGCTTGCTTTATCGTCCGGTTGTGGTTCGGTATGAGCGGTCGACCGCTCCTGAGCCGACACCTCAGCAGCCGTCTCGGACCGACCCTCGCCGGGGTGACATGCTGGCGCGGGACCCCATGGTTCAGAGGATCGTCGAGCTCTTCGAGGCCCGGGCGATTCACCTGGAGTACGAAGACGATTCCGATCTAGTCTGAACCGGGTCAAACGAGCGGATCGTGTTTTTCGTTCCACTGGAACAGAGAAGGCATGCCGTGTTTGGTCAACTAGGCAACCTGGCTGAATTGATGCGGAATGCGGGCAAGATCCGGGAGTCGGTGGCCAAGGCAACCGAAGCGCTGGGGCAGCTTCAGGTTGAAGGGGCCTCTGGCGGCGGGGCCGTCACGGCCAAGGTGAACGGCCGGCTGGAAATCGTCGCGATCCGGATCGATCCCAAGCTGGTGGCCGACGGCGACACGGAACTTCTGGAAGATCTGATCACCGCGGCGGTCAACGCGGGACTTATCAAGGCGCGTGAGACGGCGGCCCAGTCGCTGGCCTCTCTGGCAGGCGGCATGCCACCGGGCTTGCTGCCCTTGGGCATGGACCCTGGCCCAACCGGGGAGGGATCCTGATGATGGCCGGTTTTTCGGCCGCGGTCGATCGACTGACGTCGGCCCTGGGCCGATTGCCCGGCATCGGTGCCAAGTCGGCGGAGCGGCTGGCCCACCATCTTCTCAAGTGTTCCGCGGAAGAGGCATTGGAACTGGCCGAAGCGATCCGGGCCGCGAAGGAACAGATCAAGCACTGCCAGGTTTGCTTCCATCTCACCGAGGCGACCGAGCCCGTTTGTGCCATCTGCCGCGACCCCAGGCGCGACCAGGGAGTCGTCTGCGTGGTGGAGCAGTCGCGCGACCTCCTGGCACTGGAAAAGGCAGGCGCCCATCAGGGTGTTTACCATGTCCTCCTGGGCCGACTGGCCCCCTTGCAAGGCATGGGTCCCGAACAACTGACTGTCGATGCACTCGAGGCGCGCGTCCGGTCGGGCACGGTTCGCGAGCTGATCATGGCAACCAATCCCAACCTGGAAGGCGACGGGACCGCACTCTACATTGCCAAGCGGCTGCACGATCACCCCGTGACCATCACCCGACTGGCCCGGGGCGTGGCCTCGGGCAGCACCCTCGAATTTGCCAGCCGAGACATGCTTGCCGACGCGATTGCAGGCCGACAGCCCTTCTGAATAGTGGTTCGTGGCTGGTGCCTCGAGGAACAGATCGCGTTCACGAGCCACAAGCCACGAGCAAGCCGAAGGTGAGCGCAGCCACAAACCACTGACTTGATTTTCTGGGTCTGATGGCATAATATTTGCTTAAGTGAGAGACCAGATCATTGTCTGGGTTGAAGTGCTCTCCCACTTCCCCCTGTCTCCTCGCGACGGAACTGAGGATTGGCCATGCGCCTTGATACGTCCCAGCAGATGCGAACCGAGATGCGCCTGCGGATGGCGCCCAGGATGATTCAATCAATGGAGATTCTTCAGTTGCCGATCATGGCGCTCCAGGAGCGGATCGAGCAGGAACTGAGCGAGAATCCCGTTCTGGTTGACCTGAGAGAATCCGCCCCGTCCAGCGAAGGCGAGGGGGAGGAAGAGGGAACGGCCGTGGCGACCGAACCACCGGCTGAAGGCGAGGCCGAAGCCAACGAGTTCGATAGCCTGATCCGCCTCGACGAGAACTGGAGCGAGCTTTACGAAGACGGGCCACGGCGGAGCCGGGCATCGCTCATGGAAGAAGGAGACCGCAAGCAAGACGCCATGCAAAACATGGCCTCCCGTCCACGATCGTTTCATGACTATCTGACCGAGCAGCTTGTCTTTGACGATTGCGATCCCACAGTCAGGGCGCTGGCGAAGTATATCATTTACAACCTGGACGACAACGGCTATCTCAAGCTCGACCTCCACGATGTCGTCCGTGATTTTGGCGGTGAGGCGACGATCGATCAGGCGGAAGAAGCCCTCTGTCTGGTGCAAGGCCTCGATCCGCCCGGCGTGGGGGCTCGCGACCTGCGTGAATGCCTGCTCCTTCAGTTGACTCCGGAAACCCCCAGCCACGATGTGCTGCGGACGCTGATCAGCAACCATCTGGACGACCTGCAACACAACCGGCTTCCCACCATCGAGAAGAGGACGGGTTTTCCCCTCGACACGATCAAGGAAGCGATCGAGCACCTGCGCCGGTTTAACCCCAAGCCGGGGGCGTCGTTCGCGGCGGATCTCGGCAACCAGTACGTGATCCCCGACCTGATCGTCGAGCCCAACGAGGAGGGGGGCTACGAGGTCCGGCTCGTCGATGATCATACACCGCACCTATCAATCTCACGATACTATCAGAAGCAGCTCCGGAACAAGCAGACCGACCCGGCGGCGCGTGAGTTCATCCAGAAGCGAATCCAGTCGGCCCGCTGGCTGATCGAATCGATCGAGCAGCGGCGGAACACGCTCCTCAAGGTCGCCCGGGCGATCATCGATCATCAGAAGGTCTTTCTCGACAGGGGCCCGGAATTCATCGAGCCGCTCAAGATGCAGCAGATTGCCGACCGGGTAGGGGTGCATGTCACGACGGTCAGCCGCGCGGTGGACGACAAGTGGGTCCAGACGCCCCGGGGCATCTTCCCGCTCAAGCGTTTCTTCGGCGGCGGGACCACCACGGCCGACGGCGAGGAGATCGCCTGGGACACCATCAAGCAGAAGCTGCTGGAGATCATTGCCAAGGAAGACAAGCAAAACCCCCTCTCCGACGAGGAGATCGTCGACGAGATGGAGCGGCAGGGTCTGAAGGTCGCGCGGAGGACCGTGACCAAGTATCGCCAGGCACTGAACATCCCCTCCAGCCGCCAGCGCAAGCAGTTCTGAAGCTTGATTATCTGCTTGGCTTCGTGATGGCCTTGATCGTGACGTCGGCCGCGCCGCGAACTTCCGGGGCCGGATCATCCAGCCGCTGGCGGACCGGTTCGAGCGCGGCGGCTGCTTGATCGCCCATGATCCCCAGGGCGCGAACCGCTCCCAGGCGAACCAGTGGAGAGCTGTCCTCGAGGGCTTTGACGAGGTCGGGGACCACCTCCTCGCCGACGTATCCGAGAGCCCGCGCTGCCCCTTGCCGGATCTGTTCGTCCCCGTTTTTCAGGTCGGCGAGGAGCGCGGCGCGTGCGGAGTTGGCGCGGCCGCGCGCCTGCTCGTCGGTCTCACCCTCGCGGCGGCTGAACCCCTTGATCGTCGCGAGCCCCGAGAGAGCGCTCGCGGCGTCGTCTCGAAGTCTGGCGTCGTGATCGCCCAGGAGCGGCCGGAGCGATGCGTAGGACGACATGCCAATCACTTGAAGCGCGACCGAAGCGGCGAATCTCACTTCGTGGTCCGGGTCCTTCATCGTATGAATCAAGGCAGTGATGGCCTGTTGAGATTTCTGGCCGATCGGGCCGAGTCCCTGGGCGGCGAGCGGGCGCACGTGTCGGTCGGGGTCGCCCAGCGCCTCGATCAGGTGGGGTACGGCGACTGCGGCATCCTTCCTCAGCAGCTCCAGGACCCGGGCCGCGCCGCCGCGAACTCTGGCATCGTGGTCCCGCAGCGCCCGGATCAGCGGCTCGACCGCTGCCGGACCAATCCTGGCGAGGGCCGAGGCGGCATCCTGGCGAATCTCGCGGTCGGGATCACGCAGGGCCTCGACAAGCGGGGAAATCGCGGCCTTGCCGGCAGGACCGATTTGCGCGAGCGCGCACAACTCGCTGTGCCGGAGGTCCGGACCGGTCGTCTTCAAGAGATCGATGAGTGCCGGTACGGCAGCCTCGCCGAATGATCCGAGGGCATAGATTGCCGCGGGGCAGCGGGAGTCGCGCCCGGCACGACCGCTTGCGACCAGGGCTGGTATCGCCACCTTCGGATCAGGCTTGATCGCGGCAAGTGCCCAGGCGGCGGCATCCCGT
>JBMFUH010000486.1:0-5651 GCA_049966735.1 Isosphaeraceae bacterium | reverse complement strand
CCTTGATCGAGCTTCTCGTCGTCATCGCCATTATCGCCGTGTTGATCGCCCTGCTGCTGCCGGCGGTCCAGGCGGCGCGCGAGGCGGCCCGCCGCGCCCAGTGTGTAAACAATCTCAAGCAGTTGGGATTGGCCGCGCAGAATTACCACGACATCAACCAGACGTTCCCGATCGGCAGCCCGCAAAGCTATGACGCCGCGGCGTACCCCTGGTGGGCGCCCTCGCAGAGCGTGTTCGTCTCGATGCTCGCCCAGTTCGAGCAGGCCCAGTTGTACAACGCGATGAATTTCAATCGGAATATTTATTCGATCGCCAACAGCACGATCTACGCTACCGGATTATCGGCACTCTGGTGTCCCAGTGACGGCAACGTGAACCGCTCGCTGACCATCGGGGCGCTGTCGTACGACTACGGCAGTGCCTCGGCGACCGTGTGCTACACCGATTACGCGGGCTGTTACGGGACATGGCTTGCCGAGCCCTTCGTCTTTGCCTTCACAAGTACATATAGCCCTGGCATCAACAATAATTCCAACTTTCGGGCGATGCAGGCGAACGGCGACGGCGTCTTCAACCTCAACATGTCGTACAACATCTCGGCAATCACCGATGGAACCAGCAACACCATTCTCTTCGGTGAAAAGGCGCAAGGCAAGTTCAGCCAGATGGACAACGGCGGGGGCAACGCATCGGACTACAACAGCTTCGGTTTCTGGGCCGACTGCTACTCATTCGACACCGCGTTCACCACGATGTATCCCACGAATCCGTTTAACAAAATGGCACTCGACGCCCAGGGAGTGGACGGAACGCTGGCGGATAACTGGGTCGAGTCAGCCTCGAGCTTCCATCCAGGCGGGGCCAATTTCGCGTTCGCGGACGGTTCGGTCAAGTTCCTCAAGGACACCATCAGTTCCTGGCCGGTTCCACCGTCAGGCCAGGTCTTTCCCCCAGGTGTCATCCTCAACGGTTCCACCGGTGTTTTCTCCCTCAACCCCGCACTGGTCAGGCCGGGGGTATATCAAGCATTGTCGACGCGGAACGGCGGCGAGGTCATCAGCGCGAATCAATATTGATGTTCCAGCACGGAGTTCGATGTGAGTTTCCGAAACTGTTTCGTGGGTTTGGTGAGGCTGGTGATGGCGGCCACGAGCAGCGCCGGTAACCATGGGCGGAAGGTGTTGGTGACTCAAGTGGCCATGTCGGGAGAGGAACAAGAACCGCCTGGCAAACCAGCAGCCTCGGAATCTTGGGCCGCGTCGTCGGACTCAAGGAAGCAGGTGTGTCTACGATTGCGGACGGCCCAACGCCACGCGTGTCGACGGTGATGCAAGCCAGCAAGGCGAACACAAGTCGACCCAGCAATGACGCTCAAGACGAGCAGTGAATTACCATGAGCCTCAGAACCCAGCTCCTCGCAGTTGCCGTGGCGACGCCCCTCCTTCTGGGAGGTGTGTTTCGGCTCTTCCCGCGGCATGGTGAGCCCGTCAGGCGGAGCGAAGCCAGCCCGCTACGGGAGGTCACGGACATGACCGGCGAGCAAGTTCGGATTCCAGCGACGCCCCGGAGAGTTCTGAGTCTATGCAGTTCCGCGACCGAAACGGTGTTGTCCCTTGGGGGGGCTGACAGCCTGGTGGCGATCGACGAGTTCAGCCTGGTCGTACCGGGCTGCCAGCGCGCGATCGTCGTTGGCAAAGGCAGCGCCATCTCGCGGGAACGGATAGCCTCGCTGAAGATCGATCTGGCCTTCCTGTGGTGGTATCAGAACGATGCCGCCGCGCTGCTGAAGGATCTGTCGATACCAGTTGTCCGGATTCGGAGCGAGCGCGTCGCAAGGTTGCCTATCATGATCCGGCTCATCGGAGATTGCCTGGACCGGCGAGCGGAAGCCGAGAAGCTGGCCCGCGTGAATGAGACGCTTGTTCAAAGGTCGATGTCCCAGGCTGGTGCACGGCCGAAGGCGTACCTTGAATTCTACAGTCCGTATAAGACCGCCGGAAGCGACACCTACGCTAACGATCTTCTCGAGCTGGCCGGATGTGCGAACGTGGCCGCCGAGTTCAAGGGCTACGCGGTCCTCTCCGCCGAGCAGCTCGTCGCGGCGGACCCAGACGTGGTCTTGTCCGTCGGCGACGTGGACGCCCAATCCCTGGCGCGTCGCCCAGGTCTGTCCCAATTGCGGGCCGTCCGCCAAGGCCGTGTCATCGCCCTCGATCGCTACTGGCTGGTCGCCGGTTCGAACTTGCCGGAATCCGTTTCCAAGATCCGTAACGCCATCGCCCAATCGGCGGCCAAACCCTGAAGGAGTGACCATGGCATTTTTCGAGATCACTCACAACGAGAAGTACCGCTTCGCCACGTTGCACAGCTACGGCTGCACGTTCAGTTGCCACGTGTGCAGTTACAAACTTCGTAGCGGGGCCAACGGAACGCCCGGGCTCATTGCCCCGCGGCCGATGAAGTTCTTGACCATACCGGAGATGAAACAGGCGCTCCTCTCCGTACCGGTGAACACGGTTTACTTCATGGGTGGCGAGCCGACGGTCTCGAAAG
The DNA here is from genome assembly GCA_049966735.1 of Isosphaeraceae bacterium. GTDB lineage: Bacteria > Planctomycetota > Planctomycetia > Isosphaerales > Isosphaeraceae > Aquisphaera. The sequence continues at coordinate 3,098 of JBMFUH010000486.1, read as the reverse complement.
AACTCCCCGAGATGCTCGATTTCGCCAAGAACGCGCTCGGTGCACGGACGTTTCTTGGCCACACCAATGGCAGCCGTTTGCCGTGGGCGAACCTGGACGGGGCCAACGTGGGACTGAAGGCCTGGGACGAGAAAGTTCATCTCGAGTACACTGGCAAGCCCAAGCGGCTGATCTTTGACAACTTCGTCGCGGCCGTCGAGGCGGGCATGGACATACGAGCCAACGTGGTCTTCGTTCCTGGGCTGGTCGATCTTGATCAGGTCGAGGCGATCGCGGCATGGGTGGCGACCCTCAACCCGGAGATCCCCTTCCACATCATGGGTTACATTCCGGTCCCGGGTCAGCCGTATGCCCGACCGACTGATGAACAGATGGCCGCGGCCGAGGCGGCTTGCGGGAAGCACCTTCGCAAGGTGGGCAGCTCACATCTCACCAGTGAACAGGCCCTGGACCTTTCGGCCCGTGACGACCGGTTCGCGGTGAGGAAGATCGCGTAGGAGTCCGGCCAAGTGTTACCGCCGCACCGTGCCCTGCCTGCATCGTATGTGCTGCCAGCTCTCATTGCCGGCGTGGGGCTGGCCTCCATGGCCGCCGTGCTGCTCGGTGGCGCGGGGCTCGCCCCTTCCCAGGTTGTGTCGGCAATCTGGTGCGGTCTTCGCGGACAGGCCGCGGACGAGACTGCGCAGCAGATTGTTCTGAGCATCCGCCTGCCGCGGATCATGCTGGCCCTGGCGATTGGTTCGGGCATGGGGCTGTCCGGTCTGGCAGCTCAGACACTCTTCCGCAACCCGCTGGCCAGCCCCTATGTCCTGGGCGTCTCCAACGGCGCGGCGCTGGGGGCAGTCGTCGCCATGCTGCTGGCGGGCAGGCAGCTCACGTACCTCGCCGTTCCCGCCATGAGCGTGGCGGGAGGACTGATCGTCAGCGCCGTGGTCTTCGCTCTGTCACGACATGCGGATCATTTCGGCCATGCGCTGCTGCTGGCCGGGATCGCCATCAGCGCATTCTGCTCCGCTCTCATGGGCGCGGCACTGTATTTGGCGGGCGAACGCCTGCAAACGCTGGTATTCTGGCTCATGGGCGGGCTCTGGCAGGCAACGTGGTGGGACGTGACACTGACCCTACCGGTCACTGCCGCGGCTCTGATCGGTTTGTTGCTCCTCGCGCCCGCAATGAACGTGGCTCTGGTGGGCGAGCGATCCGCCGCCGACCTGGGCGTCAATGTCCGCCGCTTCCAGATCATGCTGCTCCTGACCATCTGCGTGACGACCGCAGTGTCCGCGGCGGTGAGCGGAGTCATCGGCTTTGTCAGTCTGATCGTTCCTCACCTATTGCGGATGCTGGTGGGAGGCGATCATCGCAGCCTCGTGCCGGCATCGGCCGCCGGAGGGGCGTTACTGCTGCTCGTCGCAGACACCCTCGCCCGCACGCTCGCCGCGCCCGCCGAAATCCCGGTCGGGATCATCACAGCCCTGGTCGGAGCTCCCATCTTCTTGTGGCTTCTGCAACTCCGTGTCTCGGCCAGGGGATGGACATGATTCTTCGAGCCGAGAATGTCAGGTTTGCCTATCGCGATGGCAGGCCCGTTCTCCATGACGCGTGTCTGGAACTTCACGCCGGACTGGTCACGGGGTTGTTTGGTCCCAACGGATCGGGCAAGAGCACGCTTTTGCGGTGCCTGAACGGATCGCTCCCGCCCGCTTCGGGAACCGTGCTCCTCGACGAGCAATCCATCGTCTCGATGACGCGGCGACAGATCGCTCGGCAAATCGCTGTGGTGCCTCAAGATACGCCCTCGGATATCCCTCTCACCGTTCGTCAAATGGTGATGCTGGGCCGCTATGTTCACGGAACGCCATGGGGCCAGGAGACACTGGCAGACAGCGAGATCGTCGATCAGTGCATGGATCGCCTGGGGGTGGCTCAGTTGGCGAACCGCCCGTTCGCCCAACTCAGCGGTGGTGAGCGCCAGCGGACAGTCATCGCCCGCGCCCTGGCACAGCAGGGCAGCGTTCTTCTGATGGACGAACCGAACGCTCACCTGGACCTGGCCCACCAGCTCGAGATCTACCGCCTGGCCCGGTCCCTCGCCGACGACGGCCAGGCGGTGATGATGATCTGCCACGATTTGCTGATTGCGCCACTGATGGTGGACATCGCCGCAGCCATGCATCGCGGCCAGATCGTCGCCGTGGGCCCTCCAACGGAGATATTCACGGCCGGGAGACTGGACGAAGTCTTCGACACGACCGCCACCATTTCCTGGGACGTCGAATACTGCGTCACTGCGCAGTTCGCATCGGATCTCCGCGGCTGAAGCCGCAGTACAGATGTCAACCATGAGCCTCATCAAGCTCCCTGTCCCGCTGGCGTACGCGCCTGCTGTCATCCAGCGACTGGATGTGGCGCTGAAATGCGGTTAGGGGGTAGATGCATGGAAACGGTCCAGGTCTTCATCTCTCCACTTCCCATTCGTGTTCATCCGTGGCTCCGTATCTTGCGATAGAGCAGCATCGCCTTGCAGTCGAGAAGCTTGCGCAATGATTGACATATGTGTGTTATCTCTATATATACATTTCAATGATCGTTTGCCGCCTCGGCCCGGGGCGGACTGGCCGGTTCCGGCGGTCGATCGTTACAATAGTCCGCAAGGCTCCTCACGTTCGTTCACGCCAACACCGCTCCGTCTGACTCGAGAATACCCCGGATCGTCCCCACGATCGCGGGTCGCAAGGACCAGACGATGCTCGTGCTTCTCCCTCGCCGGACCAGGCTTGCGAAGTCCCGTCACATGAAAACATTCCCCTGGGTTTGCTGTCCCTCGCCCTCTGCCTGGTCCCTGCGTCCGTTCCCGCGGCCGAGGGCCGGGCCGAGCGGGCCGCGACGCCGGCAAAGCGGAAACCCCATACGCTCCGCTTCAATCGCGACATCAGGCCGATCCTCTCGGACAAGTGCTTCCAGCGCCATGGTCCCGATGCACACCAGCGCAAAGGGAAGCTCAGGCTCGACAGCGTCGCCGCCGCCACGTCGCCGGCCAGTTCGGGCAGTCCCGCGATCGTCCCGGGGAAGGTCGACGAGAGCGAGCTGTACGACCGGAT
>JBMFUH010000485.1:0-5652 GCA_049966735.1 Isosphaeraceae bacterium | reverse complement strand
GCCGTGAAGCGCGAAGACGAAGAGCGCGCTGAAGGGGAAAAGCCAGAGCTTCCAGAGAAACGGCCGGTCGCCGAACAGCCGGATCGCGCACGACCACCAGTAGGGCAGCAGGGGCGGAGCCAGCAGTTGAAAGGCGGGCTGCGGAGACTGGTACCACAGGATCTCGAAACCGTAAGGATCCAGAGGGTGGCTCGCGGCCTGGGCAGCGTAACGGTAGTACGCGGCGTCGTCGATGTGCAGGGGCTTGATCGCGCCTGCGAGCGTATATACAACGGCCAGGAGAACCAGCCCCGGCACAGAGCCGGACTGGCCCATCACCCGGTGGGACGCGTTCCTCGGCCTCTGGAGCATGAGAAGGGCCTCGTGCACGTTCAGACCACGTCAGCGGACCTCCCAAGAGGGTTTCTTGGGACGGGCCTGGGGCGCCATGCTCACCGTGGGCTTGGGCGTCGGCTCCCTGGCGGCCCACGAGCCGACGAGGTACATTATCCCTGAGTGGCCCGACCATTTGAAGGTCGCTCAGCAGCGAGGGTTTCACGATCGGGAATCTCCGAGTGCTGCACGGCAAGAAGATCGTGGTCGTCCTTCCGGCATACAGGGCGGAAAAGACCCTGGTGCGGACGGTCGAGGGAGTCTCTCGCGAAATCGTCGATGAAATCGTGCTCGTCGACGACTGTAGTACGGACACGACGGCGGAGCTGGCCTCCCGGCTCGGCTTGAAAACCTATGTCCATCAGTCCAACCTCGGATATGGGGCCAATCAGAAAACCTGCTACACCGAGGCGCTCAAGCTCGGCGCCGACGTCGTGGTCATGCTCCATCCCGACTATCAGTACGACCCGCGTCTCGTGACCGCCATGGCCGCGATGGCCGCTTCGGGAGTTTACGACGTGGTGCTGGGCTCGCGCGTCCTGGGCGCCGCGGCCCTCGCCGGAGGGATGCCGCTCTACAAGTTCATCGCCAACCGGATTCTGACCGCGTTTCAGAATCTGCTTTTGGGCGCGAAGTTGTCCGAGTATCACACCGGCTTCCGCGCCTACACGAGGCGTGTGCTGGAAGAGCTGCCGCTCCTGGCAAACTCGGACGACTATCTCTTCGACAACCAGGTTCTCACCCAGGCCGTCGCGTTCGGATTTCGAATCGGCGAGATATCCTGCCCGGCCAGATACTTCCCGGAAGCCAGCACCATCAACTTCCGCCGCTCGCTGGTTTACGGCCTGGGGGTCCTCGCAACCAGTATTCTCTATCGCCTCTGGCGCTGGCGGCTAGTGCGCGGAAATTTGTTCAGCAGGAGCCCAACCTTCCGGCTGGCAGCCTGTTATTACCAGCAGCTCACGCCATGATCGATCTCGTCTACCGCGACGCCGCGATCGCTCCCCTATGGGCCGGCGCGAACGCCCTGCTCGTTCTCACCGGCTGGCGCCTGGCCCGCCGGTTCTTCCCCGGCGATGATGAGGACGAGCTTGTCGTTCACTCGATCGTCGCGTGCTGGGCTTTCCTTGCCGGCGCCGCGATCGTGCTGGGAACCGTTGGAGCCTTGACGGGGCCCGCGCTCATCGCGGCGGTCGCGGTCGGGGCGGGCATGGTTCTTTACCGCGGCCGCCAGTGGCGCGGGCGCTCCACGGCAAGGAGCGGCGACGGCGATGAGCCCAGTATAGCCTACAGGATTGCCAGGTATTTATTCTGCATATTTCTTGTTCTTCATGTCATCTCTAACGGCCTGGGTGGGTTCCCGGAAGACTGGGACACCTTGATGTACCACTTGCCGCACATCGACCAGTGGCTCCAGTCCCGCAGCCTGTTCGTCTCCGATTGTTACAACTGGAGCCATCCGGGCAATAACGAGCTCCTCGGCCTCTGGATGGTCGCCCCGTTCTCCGGCGACTTCCTGATCTCGCTCAATAACCTGCCGGCGGCGGCCCTCTTGGGGTTTGCCTCCGTCGTCCTGGGGAGGAGCCTGGGTTTATCCAGAGGTATGGCATACCTGACCGCCGCCGCGATACTCAGCAACGCCGTGGTGTTTCGCCAGTTGCTCGACGCCAAGAACGACGTCGCCGTCGCGGCGCTCCTCGTCGCGTGCTTGAATTATGGGATCCGTGCCGCCAGGAGACCCGGGATAGCGGAGATGGTATGGGGCGGGCTCAGCATAGGTCTGCTGGCGGGCGCGAAGTTCAACGGGCTGGGTTACGCCGCGCTGGCGCTCGCGACGACCGCCCTGGTCGTCGGCGTGGTCCGCGGGCGGAAAGCCGTGGTCAAGCTGATCGCGGTATGGTCCTGCTGCCTGATTGTCTGGGGCGGCTTCTGGTACATCCGCAACGCGATCGTGGCCGGAAACCCGCTCTATCCGATGGCGCTGGCGCGGGAAGCCAACATCCTGGCCCGCATCTACCCTGAACTCCGCCGCTCATCCTTCTGGGGTTGCGGACGGCCCGAGCTTCTCTCCCTCGCGCTTGATGCCGTGTGGCGGATGGCTGGCCCCGCCCACCTTGCCGCCCTTCTCGCCGTCCCGGTTCTTTTGATCTGGCTGACCACGAGCAGCTTCCTTGTTCGCGCCGACCGCGGCGCCAACCTCGAGCCCTGGATTCGTCGAGCCCTGGCATTATGGATCCTCGGCAGCGTGGCCCTGCTCATGGTGACGCCGTTCTCCGTGGAAGACACCCCCGATACGCTCAATCATCTGCGGGAGGGCTACACCCCGGTGCGGTTCGGGCTTTGCTTCCTGAGCGCGGCACTACTCGCCTTCGCGGTCGTCCTTCAGGACCTGTCGCGAGGTATCGAGCGCTTGTTCGGGAGTTACGGGATGAAATCCCCTCGTGTCGATGCGACCAGCGCCCCGATCGAGCCAATCCCGCCGCGCCGGCGGATGGCTCGCCTGATGGCCCTCGCCCCGCTCCTGCTTTGGGCCGTTACGGTCGCGGTGCAGTTCGTCATGCAAAGCCGTCAATACATCGACGACCTTCCGCTCCACTTGCTCGTTACGATCGTCGTCTTTGAGGCAGCGTGGATCCTCTGGTTGAGCTGTGGGACGAGGGCCAAGTTCAAGAGATGGACCGTCGCGGCGCTGATCCTATCTTCGCTGATTGGAGCGGCCTGGTCGTGCGGGCGTCTCTCGTCAAGCTGGCATCGGGATTACGTGCAGCACTACGACAGTTTCCTGGGCACCGGGGTCTTTTCCCGACTGTCAACCCTGGAGCCGCGGCCCAGGCGCATCTGCGCGCTCTTTTACCGCGCGTACCCGTTCCACGGACCCAGGCGAGATCTGCGCGTCTTCCAGCCGATGTGGGTGCCTTCCGTTGCGTGGTTGCGGGACTACCTGAAGCGCAATGAAATCAATCTCCTAATCTTGCCGAAGCAGTCTCCGCTCTACGCCGGATGGAGGAACTTTGATGCGGTAACGGTCCAGGAGCTTGTCGAAGATCGAGGATGGGCTCCCATCTACGAGGACACTTCGTTCGAGGTTTTCCGAATGCTCGACCGGTCACCGGAGCCCTCCCGCGCGGCCTGGCGGGCCGAGCCATGAGAGGGGAAAGAAGTCAAGATACACGTCTACGATCACTTCTGTGAGAGTTCTTTTCTTCTCCAGATTTCGATGGAGGAGAACTGCTCCTCCTGCTCGTAGAGCCGGTGGATTGTTTCCTTGATTCGCTTGAACTCGGCTAGCTCCCCATCGAATTCAGTGGGGCACCAGACGACGACCGAATGGGGAGTTTCCTCCAGCTTCTTGACGAACTCCTCTTCGTCGTCGGGTCTCACGCCGCGCAGCCATGCCAGCGATTCGGCCGGGAAGGCCGAAAGGCGGGCCGTCGGGCCGGTGATCGCCAGCGGATACGCCAGCGCGTTGGCGATCAGCACATCCGGACTCACCTTGGTTTTGATGTACCGCAGCACCTCGTCGTATTCGTATCGCGAATAGGCGCCCACGTAACCGTCCGGGTAAATGACGGGTGCCTCGCCCCGGCGAACCTGGGCCCAGGTGGCGTAGGTCCAGGGAAGTTCGTGGGTGGAGTGCGCACCCTGGCTGGACAGCCCCACGATGGCCGCGGCAACGCCGAGCCTCAGCCAGGGTGACACGGAAGGGAGCCGGATGACGATTCCCGCGATCGCTGACAGGTCCACGCTCAGGAAGAGGAACCGGGGAATGTCGAGATAGTCGTGCTGGCGGGGGCTGATGGGTTTGTAAACGACCACCGCGACCGTCGCCGCCAGCCACACCCAGGCCAGGCGTCGCTCTCGCGGAGGGGCGCAGCAGGCCAGAATCAGGATGGCCGTGAGGGGTGCCGAGACCTGCGCTTGCGACAAAAGCAAAGACACCCGATCCCAGAAGATGGCGAGGGTCAACGGGGCGCGGATGCCGCCGTAGGCGGCTCGGCGGAAGCAGCGAACGAAATCGCCGAACACGCCCGCGAACACGAGGGGGGCGAACATGAGAATGAAAATGCACGCGAAGGCCAGAGCGTATTCCAGCTCGTTCCGCGCGATGGCGCTCCATTTCTTCGCCGTTTCGGGCGGCTCGATTCGATGCGGATTCATCGCGATCGCCAGGGAGACGGCCGGCAAGAAGAGCGCCGCTTGCGGCCGGGTGGCCGCGGCCAGCGCCAGCGCCGCCGCCGACGTGATTCGCCCCCTTCGCCCCGGAAATGCCTGGAGAAGCATGATGGCGACGACGGCCAGAAGAGACGCATGCCAGTCGCGCTCGCCGATCGTGGCATAATCCAGGGGAAGATACTGGCGCAGGAACAGGGCGTAACCCACAAGCCCGTAGAGCGCCGATGCGAAAAGCCGCTCGCTCCAGATGACGGCGACGACCGCGAGGACGACGACGAGCGACGCGTCGAAAGCAAGAAATGGCACCGTTTTCCCCCACCCGAACACCTTGCCAAGAACCCAGTAGAGGTAGATGGTCGGAGGGGGGTTGTTCGCGTACAGGTCGCGGTAAGGCAAGACGCCGGCATCCCAGGAGCGCGCCAGGGTCGCGAAGACGTCGTGGTCGGGCGACCACGGCCATTCGATGTAGCTGACAATCCAGCAATCGAGGTGAAGGACGCAAAAGACGGCCAGGGCAGCAATCAGTAATCCGTGGACGACGCGCAGAACGAGCTGCGGAAGGGTCCCGCGTTTGCCTTCGGCGCAAGGTGTGACATCGGAGTCTCGTTCCCGATCAAGCGAGGCAAACATGGTGCAAAACGTCCTCGGGCTTCAGCACAAACCAGTAGGTCATCGCACCCGCGAGAAAGTCAAAGAAGGAGCAAAAGCCCGCTCCGGGAAATTTTGCGCGAAATCGCGATCCCGTGAAAAGCTCTTAGTCAGCCCAGGTGCACAGGTCCCGGACGTTCGATGCGGTGAAAACCCCTTGTACCACAAGCCCTGGGTCACTACCCGAGCCCAACTTCGCCCGCGGACTCCGCTGTCGGGGCCTTTTTTCGGGACGCGGCATCCTTGGCCAGCTTCCTGATGAAAAGAGCGAGAATCAGGCCAAGAGAACCTGCAAGGAGCAGCCAAACGTGAGTTCGCCCGATCGAGGAAGCGGGGTGAGAGCGACCAATCAGGTCTGAAAGCCCGAAGGCGCCCAATTGGAGATCGTCCATTGGAGCAGGCTCGGTGGAAATATTCTTGGCCTCAACAATTTCCTCGGTGACCCTCTTGCCATCCGCC
>JBMFUH010000484.1:0-5673 GCA_049966735.1 Isosphaeraceae bacterium | reverse complement strand
GCTGGGGCATTGGCGGGCTGACGGCAAGACCGCCGACGTGGTCAGTCTGCACAAGGGAATCCAGGAGAAGGTCGCGACCAACGGCGGTCGGCCGCGAGTCAGCTACGCCAGGGGTTGCGCTGCCGAAGGCGTCGCGTCGGACGACATCGCCAAGGCTGCCCGAGTTGCGTCCCAGGCGGACGTCGCGACTCTTGCTGTGGGCGAGACGGCGAGCATGAGCGGTGAGGCCTCGTCACGGACATCGCTCGACCTGACGGCCCGCCAGCGCGAGCTGGTCCAGGCCGTTCACGCCACGGGAACCAAAACGGTCGTCGTGCTCATGAGCGTGACGGGAAGCTTGCCGCCGGGATTGACGTCGCCGAACAGAACGTCGGCAATCGAGTCGGTCGACCAACCTGGCAAGATCGTGGTGACCGTGGCGAAAGCGATCAGGAAACGAGTACGCGGCAAGGAGTGGAACAAGCGGAAGTCCTTCGGGAACACCGTCATCCGCAACGCTCATGGTTCAGAGGCACGCGTCAGCCCGCGGGCATGCGTTCTCGCGGGCGAACGGCTCGTGACTGACCCGCTGAGGATTTCCAAAGCAAAATCAATGCCGTTCGTTACACGGGGTACGGTTTTTCGGTTTTCGACCACGAGCGGAGATCACTCATGGCGGAATTGATCGGCTGGGCAAGCGCGCTGGTCATCATCCCAACCTTTGGCCTTCAGGTTTACAGGCAGTGGGAGCGCCGCAACCAGCAAGCAACGGCCCTCACGATCTGGTTCTTCGTGCTGGCCCTCGTGGGCGCGTCTGGTCAGATCATCTATAGCTGGATGCTCGAGAACTGGGTCTATCTCTTCATCAACATCTGTCTGGTGTTGACCGACACGATCGGCCTGGGGCTGGCACTCCACGGCTGCTGGGTTGATCGGCCTGGCGGTTCCGAGTGCGACGACAATCGACCAGCGTCTTCGCGAGCGCATTGTTGACGCCGGTGAACTGATTCACGCTGCCGCAGGTTCGATTTGGCCCTTCCGCTCTTGCATCGTTTTTTAATCTGCGGTAAAAATCCCGAGCCTATCATGTCTTTGATCGGCGACGCTGGAGCCAAAGTTGAACCGTGACCAGGGATGGAAGCGGTGCAGGCCGGGTGAAGGAATGGCCCGGAGGCTCAATTCTTGTCGCTGGGGCAATCTCAAAGGGGGTGCGATCGTCGCTCCCTCGAATCCGACCGGGATGATCGAACAATCCGATACGCCGCCCCAACCATCCCGGCGCGCCGGGAAGGCCGACGCGGGAGGTCGGCAGCCACGCCCGCAAGGGCCCGCTGGACCGCCCGGCCTCGCCCGTCGCAAGGCGGCTCTCGATCGGTTCGTTTCAGGAACGATCGCTCATGGAACGATCCGGAAAACGAGACTCCCCGGTACCAGGAACGGTTCCCAAGGGGGCAATGATGATCGGGGCGACCGCGGGACAATCCGCCGCGATCACGGGGCAACGAATGCTTAAGGGTCAAGAGCGAGAGGGACAGGTGGCCGGGAGAGGGGGCGCGCGAGCTTGGGCGATCATCGCGCTGATCGCGATCGTCGCCGGTAGTGCCCTGGGAATTCTCCCCGCGCGTGCCCGTGCCCAGCCAGGAGACAAGCTTCCCGAGGGCATGGTCACCGAGGTCCGGATCGAGGGCAACACCTCCATCTCCAGCGAGAAGATTCGGGCCAAGCTGCTCAGCCGCACGGGGCAACCGCTGGACCAGCAGAAAGTCGAGGCCGACCTCAAGAGCCTGATGGGAACCAAGTGGTTCTCCGACGTCGCGCCGTACTATGAGGAAGTGCCTCCCCATAGCCATAAGTACGTTTTGATCTTCCGCGTCCGCGAGATGCCCGTGATCAGGCACGTCGAGTTCCGGGGCCGGAAAGGAGTCAAGCTGAAAGAGATCGAGGAGAACACCGACCTCAAGATCGGCCATCGCTCCGATCCCATCAAGACACGCTTGGCCCGCGACCAGATCGAGCGGCTCTATCGCGAGAAGGGCTATGAACTCGCCGAGGTGAGACTGCTGGAAGGGGGGAACGCCGGCGACACCAAGATCGTTTTCCAGATCTTCGAAGGCCCCAAATACCACATCGCCAGCGTCGATTTCAAAGGGAATGTCTTCGCCACCGACGCCATGCTCTGGGGGAAGGTGGGCAGCCGCAAGCCGATCCTCGGACTGCTCGGGGGAAAGTACCACCGCGACATGCTCGAGGAAGACGCCCGCAAGCTCCGCGAGTATTACCAGGCGCAGGGGTTCTTCGAGGTCAAGGTCACCCCGGTGACCCGGCCGGGGGAGAAGCTCGGCGACATCAACCTGACCTTCGTGATCTCCGAGGGCACCCGCTACACCGTTCGCAACCTGATTTTCGAGGGTAACAAGCGGATCAAGACCTCCGAACTCCGCGAGGGACTCCGGCTGCACTCCGGCAAGCCCTTTCTCGAAGCCCTGCGGGAGGGGGACATGAAGGTGATGGCGGCCCGTTATTACGCGCTGGGCTGCATCGACACCCAGATCACTTATGAGCCCCGCTTCACCAACAAGCTGGGAGTCGTGGACCTGGTTTACAAGGTCGAGGAAGGGAACGCTTATCTGGTGGGCGATTTGCGGATCGTCGGCAACACGCGGACCAAGGACAAGGTCATCCGCCGCGAGGCCGTGATGGCCGGCGTCTTGCCCGGCGAGGTCCTGGACAAGAACCGCCTCGACATCTTCCAGAGGCGGCTTCAGTCGCTGGGCTACTTCAACCCGGCGAGTCCCGATCAGGGCAAGCCCATCGAGATCAAGATCGTCAACCGCCGGCCCGGCGACAAGCCCTACGGCGACCTGATGATGCCGCTCTTGGGCGAAGGAGTCACGCAGGCCAGAATGCAAGACCCGGGCTCGAGCGTCGAGCTTGTTCCCGCCCCCGAACCACTGGGCGGTCCCGACAACGTCCCCCGGCTGGACTCAGGCAGGGGCGGAGCGACCGGAACGCCCCCCTTCGGCTCCGGCAGCCTCACTGGCTCAGGCGGTTTCGGCTCGGGAGGGATCTTCAGCCCCGCGCCGGATACAACCCCTCCACTGGTCGTCCCCACGCCCGCCCCCGCGCCTCCGCTCGCGCCTTCGCCCGCGGCCCCGGGCCAGACGCGCGGAGCCTCGACACCACCCGTCGGCACCGGCGAGCTTCCCGGAACCTTTCCCAGCATGCCGGGTCTGAACATGACCGACGTCGGCCCAGACCGCAACGACCCGTTTCCCAACCGTTCATTCGCCGACATCGTGACCAGCGTCGACGAAGGTCCCACTGGTCGGTTCATGATCGGTGTGGCGGCTAGCAGTTTCCAGGGCCTATTTGGAAATATATCCATATATGAGAAAAATTTTGATATATGGAATTTCCCCCGATCGTTCAATGACATCTTCAACGGCACGGCCTGGCGCGGGGGCGGCCAGGAATTTCGCCTGGACATCCAGCCGGGAACCAACATCAACCGGTTTCAGCTCAGCTTGCGCGAACCTTATCTTTTCGACTTGCCGATCGGCGCGGGCGCGACGGGCTACTGGTTCAACCGCTTTTATCCCGACTGGGACGAGCGCCGGGGCGGCGGCCGGTTCTCGCTGGGCCGCCAGCTCGGCACCAGCATCTACGCGGACGCGGCGTTCCGCATCGAGGACATCAATTTCTATGGCTACCGCAACCCCGCGCCCGCACGCTATTTGGCGGCCGCCGGGGAATCGACGCTGGCGTCGCTCCGCCCGAGCATCCGGTTCGACAACCGGAACAATCCCTTCATGCCCACCAAGGGGCAGTACGCCGAATTCGCCTTCGAGCAAGGTTGGGGCACGTTCACCTGGTCCAAGTTCGACGCCGAGGGCCGGACCCACATTCCGACTATTGCTCGTCCCGACGGGACTGGCCAGCAATTCTTCACGATCCGCGGCCACTTCGGCATTGCCACCCAGGGCATCCCGGTTTACGAGAGCTATTTTGCCGGTAACTTCGGCAGCCTGCGCGGCTTTCAGTACCGTACCATCAGTCCCCACGCGCTGGGCGTTCCGGTGGGCGGCGTGATGATGGCCCTGGGTTCGGTGGAATACCAGTTTCCCCTCTCGGCCAGCGACGCCTTTCAGCAGGTCGTCTTCTGCGATTTCGGCTCGGTTGAAGGGGACTACAACTTCCACAAGCTCCGCGCCTCGATCGGCACCGGCCTGCGCATGAAAATCCCCCAGATGGGCCCTGTGCCCCTGGGTTTCGACCTCGCCTTCCCCATCTCCTACGCAGAGGGCGATCGCCTCCGCTACTTCAACTTCAGCATGGGCGCCATGTATTCGTACTGATTGGCCTCCTCCGCGATTCTCTCGGTCTCCCTGTCCACATCCTCACGTTGTGGATCGACATTCCTCTGAAACGAATGACCGCCAAGATCCCAGGCGGTCAAAGGCCATTTGGTTTGATGCTCCGGTAGAGGCCGCGGCATTGCGATCGGTCGCCGCCCGGCGGACACCGGCGCAGCGCGTTGCCGACACGCCTCGATTCACCCGCGTTCCCGCGTGGAATCCCGCCCCTGGAGCCTCCGCATGAAATCATTCCAGATTGCCGCGGCTCTCGTGACAATCTCTGCCTCGAGAGTTCGATGATCGTCTGGATGGCCGAGACCGTGGACCGAGTCCTGCCGCCGCCTTAAGATCGCAGTTCAGTGTAGCGCCGGCAATGACGTCGGTCCTGCTCCCAGAACGCGCGAGGATTTTATCATGACACGTAAAGATAGCAATTTACTTTGGATACAATTTGTTCTCTCGATGATCGTTTGTAGTTTTCCCGTTTGCTCGCTCCGCGCGGGGGATGGCCGCACGTTCTACGTCAGTTCCTCCACGGGCCACGACAAGGCCGACGGCACGAGCGAGGCGGCCGCGTGGAAGGAGCTGGACCGGGTCAATGCCGCGGAGCTGCGGCCGGGCGATACTGTGCTCTTCCGGCGGGGCGATACCTGGCGCGGCCAGTTGCGACCCAGAAGCGGCAGCGCCGGCAAGCCGGTCACGTATGGTGCGTACGGCAACGGTGCGCGGCCTCTGCTTCTGGGCTCGGTCAGCCGCGACCGTCCCGGCGACTGGCACGACGAAGGGCGGCACATCTGGGCCACCGAACGCGCGAATGAACTTGGCATCGATGTAGGCAACATCATCTTCGACCACGGCCAGTCGGTCGGCGTGAAGAAATGGAAGCGGGAAGACCTGAAGCAACCAGGCGATTACTGGTACAGTGGCGCCGACTGGCAAGTGCGGCTGTACTCGGAGCGAAACCCGGCCGAAGTTCACCGGAGCATCGAGCTGGCGCTGCGGCGGCATATCGTCGATCAAGCCGGCGCGCATCACCTCGTCCACGACGGTCTCGCCCTGGCCTGCGGTGCCGCGCACGGCTTCGGCGGTGGGCCCACGCGATACCTCGTCATTCGCGATTGCGACGTCTCCTGGATCGGCGGCGGACATCAATTCACCCAGCCTAACGGCAACCCGGTGCGGTTCGGCAACGGCATCGAATTCTGGGAAAACGCGCGCGACATCCTCGTTGAAGGCTGCCGGATCTGGGAAATCTACGACGCCGCCTTGACCAATCAGGGAAGTCGAGAGGATTCGCAGATCAACATTACCTATCGCGACAATGTGATCTGGAACTCGG